>CALAEB010000543.1 GCA_937890875.1 uncultured Anaerolineaceae bacterium
GATCGCGATTTGAGGTTCGGGAACAGTAAATGTGATCATCTCGTTAGGGCTCTCCGGTTGGGTGCAATTTGCTAAAATTGCCCGTTCGAAGGCATTGACAATGCGAAACTTGGAATATGTGGTTTCGGCGATTTCAACCGGGGCTTCGAGCAGACGGGTGCTTTTCCGCCATATTTTGCCGAATACAGTTCCTTCGATTATAACGATGGCTTCTTTCCAGTTTGCTCAAATGATTATTGCGGAAGCAAGTCTCAGCTTTTTAGGGATGGGAATCCGTCCTCCTGCTCCAAGTTGGGGCGGGATGATTTCTGACGGCAGAAGCTTTATGCAGACTTCATGGTGGCTGAGTGCTATTCCCGGTGTCGCTATTTTGCTCGTTGTCGTCAGCGCAAACCTGATTGGCGACTGGCTTCGTGAACAAAATGATAAAAATATTACCTCTTTTTAAAGGATCTCAGAAAAGGATTTGCTATGCAATTTAATTTCGATGAAGTTGTTGATCGACGCGGTACAGGATCGGTAAAATGGGAAACATTCTCGCCTGATGTCTTGCCTTTGTGGGTTGCGGACACCGATTTCCCTGTTAATCCAATTATTCTTAAAAGAATTCAGGAGAGGCTTAATCATCCGGTTTTGGGATATACGTTGGTCAATCACGAGTTGATCCTTGCTGTCCAAAATTTTCTTTATACGCATTATCAGTGGGCGGTTGACGAAGCCGCCATTGTTCCGATGACTGGCGTAGTGCCCGGCCTTAATTTTTCTTGCAGGGCCTTCTGTAAACCGGGGGATGGCGTGTTGTTTCAGGTGCCCGTTTATCCGCCCTTCTATGATGCGCCGCGGAACAATTTTCTGGAAGCGCAAACCAGTTCTCTGTATTTTGACAAAGAGAACAACAGCTATAAGATCGATTTTGACGAGTTTGAAAACAGCATTAAGTTTAATACCAGGCTTTTTATGTTGTGCAATCCGCACAATCCTGTCGGACGTGTTTTTACAAAGGATGAATTATCTGCTTTAGCGGATATCTGTATCCGGCATAATTTGATCATTTGTTCGGATGAGATCCACAGCGATATTATCTTTAGCGGAAATCATCATATTCCAATTGCTGCGTTATCTCCCGAAATATCGCGAAGGACAGTTACCTTGATTTCTCCGAGTAAAACTTTTAATATTCCGGGGCTGAATTGTTCATTGGCTGTGATCGAGGACGAAAAAATGCGTCAGCAATTTGTTCAGGCGATTAAAGGATTGAGTAACGGAGCAAATTTGCTGGGACAAATAGCATCTTGTTCCGCCTATTCGGAATGTCAGGATTGGTACAGCCAGGCGAAAAAATACATCGAAGCCAACCGTGATTTTTTGGAAGCGTATTGTGACGCAGCGCTTCCTGGTATTCATATGACTCACATGGAAGCAACTTATTTGGCATGGCTGGATTGTTCTGAATCAGGAATCCCGTCCGTTCCGCAGGAATTCTTTTTGAATCAAGCGAAAGTGGGGCTGAACGCCGGCAGTACCTTTGGTGCCGGGTATGAACGATTTGTCCGGCTGAATATTGGGACCTCACGGATTATTTTGGAAGAAGCGCTGGATAGAATGTCTGAGTCGCTTAAAAAGCTTTGAATTCGGTAAGGATTTTGCTCCTTTTGACATGGTCAATGGTAAGAGCCATCTTAATTTTTTGCTTTTTGCTTTCGGGCCGAGGTTCTGCGTTTTTTTGTTCAAATGAGAGGGCACAGCGTAACTTTGATTGAAAACGGTTTTATTGTTCCGCTCAAAGGAAAAGAGGAAATATTTTATGCTATCTTTTTGCGAATTGTGAAAACTTATTTGCTGCCCTATAATTAAAATATATTGCAGTGTGTAGAAAGAGAATAGATTATTCATGATAATTTCATCGGTGAAAAAAGCGTTAGATATTATTCGATTGTTTAACAGTACTGAGACGCGTCTTTCATTATCCACAATCAGTGAGAGAATGGGGATACCCAAAACGACCGCGCATCATCTGTTGGCGACATTGCATGAAAGCGGTTTTATTGAAAGAGTTAATAATGACCAATATTCATTAGGCCTTTCTTTGCTTGAGGTTTCTCAATATGTCAGAGTAAATGTGGAGTTGAGAGATATCGCTGCACCTTTTTTACGGCGTTTAGGTGATTCATGCAATGAGTCGGTATATCTTGCAGTTCGCGATAAGGATGAATTAATCTATATTTATGCAATTGAAACTTCCCATCGGCTGATTGCAAGATCTGCGGTTGGTGTTCATGCGATGCTGCATTGTACTGCAAACGGGAAAGCGATTCTGGCCAGTTTGCCGGATAATGAAATTCTGGCGCTGCTTTACCGCACGGGAATGCCTGGATTTACTCCGAATACGATTTGCGATAAAGATACTTTTATGGAGCAGATTCAAGAGATTCGCGCCAGTGGCTTTGCATGTGACAATGCGGAACATGAAACGGATACCTATTGTTTGGGAATTCCAATCTTTGATAAAAACCGGGAATCTGTCGGGGGCTGTTCGATCTCCGGAACAGATCCTGAAATTTTAGGGTCCCGAAAAGAAAGTATGGTGCGGCTCCTTCTTCAAACTTCTTTGGAGGTCTCCCGGTGCATGGGTTTTGTCCCGACCAACGTTAAAAATTTATTCTTGTCTTAATTCGAATGACCGGGAAGAATGTTTTTAAAAGCCGGTAAGTGCAGTAATAACTGCTCCGCCTGATATTGAGTTTATGGACGAATGAAGCGGTTAGGAATATCCCTTTATTCGTAAGCAGGCTTTGATTTATCTCCTCTGTCCCGCTGGCAGAGGAGATAAATGATTAAATCGGAGATTCGATTCGATAGCGCAAAGATGAAGATCTGGTTTTGATAAAGATGCACATGTTTCATTGCCATTATCTATCTTGTGTCTGAAATATTCTTTTCTTTTTCATCTTCATATTCATATTTGTCTCAACATTATGCCCGGCTGTCATTTTGGCTGACCGATAAGGCAACGGTATAATCCGCAATTCGATTTTTGAAGAAAGGTTTGTTCCGTGGTTGTCTGCCGCTTATTCAAGCGGATCCCCTATTTTGAATAAGCGGCATAATCCAAATTTGCCGTTTCGCCTGGCTCGTGTTAAACTAAAATATTGCCTGCGTGTCGGATATCCGACCGGCGATAAGAGAAAGAAAGGATACGGTCACTGAGAGCGATGGAAACGGTTGTCTCCACAGAAATCCCGGCTGCCGCTGCGTCGAACCCTGCGGCGGTCAGCAGTTTGGAATTGGGACTGGTCATCTTGTTTTCAATTCTGCTGACGATTTTGATCTTTTTTGTTGTGAAGATCACGATTGATCTTCGCCATTTTCGTTATCATTGAACCGATTGTTATTGATGGAAAGATTTTTTAATAGCATCCGAAAAAAGGGATCTGTGCAGGATTCGCCTTTGTCCGGCGCCGCTTATCTGTTGGTCGGGCTGGGGAACCCCGGCAGGGAATATCAGGCATCCCGGCATAATTTCGGCTTCATGGTTGCCGACCGGATTGCGGAAAAGCTGGACACATCTTTTGCCAAAGCGCAGTTCAAAGCGCTGATCGCCATTGTCCCGTTTGAGGGGAAGCGGGTCATTCTCGCCAAACCGCAGACGTACATGAACTTGTCAGGCGAGGCTGTGATCCCATTAATGAATTATTATAAAATCCCTCAGTCCATGCTGTTGGTGATACATGACGACCTGGACATTCCCTTCGGGACGCTGCGTATGCGTCCGGCCGGGGGAGACGGCGGACAAAAGGGGCTGGGATCCATCATCCGGCAGCTTGGGAACAAGGACTTTGCCCGGCTTCGCTGCGGGATCGGCCATCCGCCCGGACAGATGGACGTAAAAGATTATGTTCTGAATAAATTCACCAAAGAGGAAGGCGAACTCTTTTCCTCTGTGCTGGACGATGCCGCAAGTGCCGCGCTGGCCTTTGTTTCCGGTGGCCTCCAGGCTGCGATGACGCGTTATAACGGTGTTGTGGAAGGATAGTTTTTTCTTGATTGCACAGCTTAAAAAGACATCTGACTGGAAAAATCTGATATCCCGGATTAATGCGGCATCCGCCGGACATTTTTCGGAGTCGATTGGGTTGATCCGGGCTGGACGTTTTCCGGTCACCGCCGCACTTTGTCAGGAATTGGAGCGTCCGCTTTTATTCATTACCGACAAACCGGCTCACGGTATCTTATCACTGGATGAAATCGGTTTTTGGAATCCGGATGCCGCCGGTATGTTTTTCCCCGCGCCGGAGCCGCTGTTTTATGAACAGGCTTCCTGGAGCGGGACTACACGGCGCGAGCGAATTCAGACGCTTACGCGCCTTGCCCGATTTTTGATTCCCTCCGGTGGTGAAAAGGACAAACCGCCGTTGATAATTGCGCCGATTCGGGCGGTGATGACCCGGACGCTGGAGAAAAAGACTTTTTTGAAAGCATCCAGAACACTGCGGTCTGAGCAGGAAATTCTGCCGGAATCGCTTATCCGTTCCTGGGTGGCTGCCGGGTATGAACCGGTGGAAACGGTGCTTGAGCCGGGAAGTTTTTCGAAACGGGGCGGCTTATTGGATATCTGGCCTCCGGCTGAGCCGTATCCTGTGCGGATCGATTTTTTTGGTGATGAAATCGAATCCATTCAATGGTTTGACCCTGCGACTCAGCGCAACCTGAAAAAGATTGATAAAGTCCTGATCACGCCGGCGCGCGAAGGTTTGCCGGACTCAGCGGAAAAAGACAATGCGCTGCCGGTCAGTTCCCCGGAATTTTTGATTCCGCTTTCTCATCGCCATTCGACCTGTCTGCTGGATTATCTTCCGGAGAACACATTGGTGGTCACGGATGATTGGGAGGCGATCCGGCTGGCTGCGGAGGAAATTGAGGAACAGTCGGAAGCGTTACGGGCGCAAAGCGTGCGGGAAGAGACACTCCCGGAGGATTTCCCTGTGCCGTATGTCAGTATTTCCGAAATTTCCGACCAGTTTGAATCAATGCCGTGGCTGAATCTTGGCCGGGACGAATCTGAGATTTTTGAGACCGGAATGGGGCTGGCTTCTCGCTTTGAACCGACGGAACGGTTTGGCGGACAGATTCAGGGTTTCATTGACTGGCTTTTTGAGAGGGCCGTAAAACAGGAAATGGTGCAGGTCGTCAGCCGTCAGGCCCAGCGGCTGGAAGCGCTGTGGCGGGGTGTCGATGCGGATGTTTCCGATTTATTGCCTCCGCAGATCATTTCCGGCTCGATCAGCGAAGGATACCGTTTCCGGAATGAAGACGGCTCATCCGCCTATTTTTTGACGGACAGCGAAATCTTTGGCTGGGAACGTCCGCTGCCACGAAAGATACAGAAGCAGGCTGCCGAAACGCCTGAAAACTATTACGCCGATTTGAAGCCCGGCGATATGGTGGTCCATATCGATTATGGAATTGGGCAGTATGTTGGGCTGGTCAGCCGGACGATTGATGGCTTGCAGAAAGAGTTCCTCTGCGTTCAATATGATAAAGGCGATCAGCTTTTTGTCCCGGTTCATCAGGCGGACCGGCTGACCAACTATATCGGCCCGGATGGCCGGAAACCGGCCTTAACCCGGCTTGGCACACAGGAATGGATGAGCGTGAAGCAGCATGTCCGGGAAAATGTTCTGGCGGTTGCTGAAGATTTGCTGGAGCTGTATTCCAAACGGCAGCTTGCGGAAGGATTTGCTTTTTCACCGGATACACCCTGGCAGCAGGATCTGGAAGGGTCCTTCCCTTATTTTGAAACGGAAGATCAGAAAAAAGCGATCCGACAGGTGAAAGAGGACATGGAACGTCCGCGGCCGATGGACCGCCTGATTTGCGGCGATGTCGGTTATGGAAAAACGGAAGTCGCGATCCGGGCCGCATTCAAAGCGAGCTGTGATAGCAGACAGGTCGCGGTGCTGGTGCCGACAACGGTTCTTGCGCAGCAGCATTATGAAACATTCCGGAAGCGGTTCGCCGCATATCCGGTCAATGTCGAGATGCTTTCCAGATTCCGGACCGCAAAGGAACAGGACCTGATCCTGAAAAGACTGGCTGAAGGGGAAATTGACGTGATCATCGGGACTCACCGGCTGGTCTCTCCGGATGTGAAATTTAAAGATCTGGGACTGGTGATCATCGATGAAGAACAGCGTTTCGGTGTTGCGCAGAAGGAATACCTGAAGAAGCTCCGCATGGAAGTGGATGTCCTGACGATGACGGCGACGCCCATCCCGCGTACGTTATATATGGCGCTGACCGGCGTACGTGATATATCCAACATTAACACCCCCCCGGATGAGCGCGTTCCGGTCATTACGCATGTCGGCCCCTATTCCGATAAAATCGTCCGCCAGGCAATTCTCCGTGAATTGGAACGCGGCGGGCAGGTGTTTTTTGTTCATAATCGGGTGCAGTCTATTTATGCGATCGAGAAGCATTTGAATGCGTTGGTTCCGGAGGCGCGGATCGGCGTTTGCCATGGACAGCTGCCGGAAAAACAACTTTCGGAAATTATGGACAGGTTTTATCAGGGAGAAATCGACGTGCTTCTCAGCACCTCCATTATCGAATCCGGGCTGGATATTCCGAACGCGAATACGCTGATTATTGACCGGGCGGACATGCTGGGTCTG
>CALAEB010000544.1 GCA_937890875.1 uncultured Anaerolineaceae bacterium
AGATGATCAGGTTGAGACCGTACTGATGCATTTTCTGCGCGGCAGCGGGCTGGATGGCCTGGCCGGGATGCGGCCGCGGGCATTTTTCCCGCAATGGGAGCCGGAAGGGAAGATCCCGCTCATCCGGCCGATTCTGAACGTATGGCGCGCCGAAATTGAAGCCTGGTGCCGGCGCGCCGGTCTGACGCCGATCCAGGATGCGTCCAATTTTGACACGGCTTTTTTCCGCAACCGGCTGCGGCATGACTTGATTCCCGCGCTGGAAAAGGAGTACAGCCCCAAAATCAGGCGTCATATTCAAACGCTGTCCCAAACGGTCAGCGATGATCTGCAAATTCTTGAGACCGTCACAGACGACGCCTGGCGCATCTGCTTCATTCCGGGCGGAAATGAAAAGGAATCGATCCTTTTAAAACGAACGGAATTCTGCCGCCTGATGCCGGCAATCCGGGCGCGGCTGATCCGCCGCATCTTTTTCCGGCTTTCCCCGGATGTGCGGGACATCGGGTTTGATTCTGTCATGCGCGTACTTGATTTTATCGCCGGCAGCGAACAAAACAGCAACCAGCCATGGGAGAGAAACCTGTGGGTGGCGCTGGAAGCGGAGACAATTCTGATTTATCAGGAGGGGAAAAGGCCGAATCCGCAGAACTTTCCGCAATTCACGGGAGAGAGCCTGCCCGTCACGATTCCCGGTCAGGTCCCTTTTTCCAGGTGGCAGCTGGATTGCCGGCCCGTCCGAATTGCGGAAGCCGATCTGCCGCGGTTGTACGCCGCAATGAAAGCCGACCGGAATCTGGTGTATCTGGATCTGGATAAAATCAATCCGCCGCTGACATTGAGAACGGCAAAGGAAGGAGAGATATTCCGTCCGCTGGGGCATGGACATCGCCAGAAGCTCTCCGACTTTTGGATCAACGCAAAGATTCCGCAGGCCTACCGAAAAAATTATCCGTTGGTCTATGACCGGAAGGAGCCGATCTGGATTCCCGGCCAACGCCCGGCTGAGTTCTGCCGGCTCACAGCGAAAACAACCCGCGCACTCTGTCTGACATTGAGCAGCAGCTCTCAAACGGATCCACATTGAACCGGAAACCTCGCAGAGAAAAGAGAAGCGGGAACCTCGGCACCGGGGTTCCCGCTTCTCTTTTCTTCGCTCATGCCACCAACAATTCGAAATTCGGATGATCCTTTCTGTGAAAGGATCCCCGCTGTATTTCAAAACGCTGTCATTCCACGTATTTTTCCCGCAATTTTTTCAGCTTCATCTGGATTTCCCGCCACTGGATCTTGGAAACGCCCATTTTGATCCGGATGGCTTCAGGATCGGTGTTGGTATAGTAATCGTGCACAATACTTGTCCACCGGCACATATTAAAAGATAAGTGCTTCGTCAGCCCGGCAACTTTTCCGATATCTTCCAGAATATATTCGAGCCTGCGCGCCGAACAGTCAAACAACCGTTTTGCCGGGCGGATCTGTTCCAGATATTCCTGATACACCGGGACCCAGTCAAGGGGCAGATCGAGTTTCCGCTCTTTATAACGATTATCCGGCGTTTCATACCGGATATACAAAACCGGGCTATCGGGATCATCCAGATCGATATGGTTCGGACAAATCCCAAGCGTCTCACTCTTCTTAATCGCCGTCGCCAGCAACAGATAGACCAGTGCCAACGGGCGCGCGTCCGGTTTTTTCGCAGTACGGAAATCGTTCGCGGCCTGGATAACAAACCGATGCTCTTCGGAAGTAAGGATTTCGGGCAGCGGACTGATGACCGACTTCTGAATAACATCCTCCGCCGGATCCTCCGATAAAACACCATATGTTTTCAGCCATTTATAAAACGCCTTAATCGAGGTAACCCTGCGGGAATAAGTTTTTGGGCTGCAAGGGACCCTCCGCTCGTTATCCATCCAATGCAAAAAAGCGTTAATATCCCGTGTTTTAACCGATCCCACCGTACGGTCCGGAGAAAAATAGGAAGCCATCAATTGAATATCACTGATGAACGCCTTAATGGTGTTTCCGGTCCGGCCTTCATCGGCAAGATGAATCTCCCACGCATGGATCGCCGTAGGAAAGGAAGAATCTTCGTTGATAAATTCTCGTACCAATGGTTCAGTTATGTTCATTTCCGGTCTTCAGTACTCTCTGAAAACAAAACGCTGTGATAAGTTGTATTAAAAGTATACACGATTATTCTGTTTCTTTCTAAATAGTATTCGTCAATTTCAATAATTCGAAATACGGAAAAAAGATTCTGAGATTCTTTTATTTTTGCGCTCCGCGCAAAAATAACAGAATCTCAACTTTCCTCTTTTTGTTCGAAAGAAATCCGCATATTCCGAATTCCTGCGCTGAATTTCAAGCGCCCGAAACGCAAACCGTTTTCTGAAGTCAAATCCAGTTACGGTATATTTTTAAATACGGCCGCAAAAGAGGCCTTGTCGTTTACACGCTGTTAAAATTTCCGATCCAAAAGTCAGTCCAGCTGCCGACGGCGTCCGCACAAATTAACAGATGATATCTATTGTACATCAAGCTTCGCAGCATTTGTAAAATTCTGAGATTCAGGCCGGCGATTCGCAATATGAACAACAAAAAACAAAATTTCGCCCCGGATTCCAAGTTTCTGCTACAGATGTATCAATCATACCAGCAAACTGCAATAGAATCTTCTCTCCTGATTCGAAAGGCCGTCTGAATTTCGAATGGCTGATTCCTTGACAAATCTTCTCAATCGCGTAAAATACAGAAGTGATTTCAAGCCGAAGTGGCGGAACTGGCAGACGCGCTACGTTCAGGGCGTAGTGAGTGTACTCTCATGAGGGTTCAAATCCCTCCTTCGGCACAAAACCTTTCGAATGAAAGGTTTTTTTATTTACCGGCCATAATTCGAAATAGGGGAATCTTTTTCTATACTTTGGGTTGCCTTCTTTGATCACAGGACTTCAGAATAAGCGTTGGGCGTCAAAAGCATCAAATAATCGGAGAAAGGGCGTTTGTTGTTCTGTTTCAGTAACTCTACTTTCGCCACTCGAACCCAACATGAATAGAAAACTTGGTACACTTAACGCATGAAATTTTGCTGGATCACCAAGAAACAAATCTGGATCATCCTCATCGCGCTGGCGGTGGCCGGGCTGCTGATCGACCTGAACACACGAATCAGCACGTTAAAATACCTCACCGACCAGAAAGTCACGCTTGAAGCGGACGTGAGCAAACTGGAAGCGACATTGGAAGCCGTATCCGAAAAAATCGACTACGCGAATTCGGACACAGCCGTCGAGGAATGGGCCAGACAACAGGGGCTGATGATGAAAGAGGGAGACCATGTCATCATTCCGCTCCCGGTGGAAGGGGCGACTCCCGTCCCCAGCGCCACCCCGACCGTTGTCCCCACACAGGTTGAAAACTGGCAGGTCTGGCGGGACTTCTTCTTCAAATAATTCCCGATCATAGTCTTTATGAAAGAAACGGTATCATTTTGTATGACAGCTCAAATCATAGATGGTAAACAAATCGCGGGCACGCTCAAAGACAAAATTGCTGCAGCCATAACTGAACGCAGCCATGCCGGGCTGCCGGTTCCCGGACTGGCCACGGTGCTGGTCGGGAATGATCCGCCGTCACAGATATATATAAAAAACAAAATCAGGACCTGCCAGGAATTGGGGATCCATTCTTTTTCCCACACATTTCCGGAGGAAACCACCCAGGCGGCACTGGAGGAACTGGTCCTTGCGCTGAACGATGACCCGCTGGTCCATGGAATCCTGATCCAGCTGCCCCTCCCGCCCCATCTGGACACCTTCCGGCTGCTTTCCCGCATCAATCCCCAAAAAGACGTCGATGGCATCCATCCGATCAACGCCGGACTGCTTTCCCGCAAAGAGGGCACGCCCTGGTTCATTCCCTGCACACCTGCGGGAATCCTGTATCTGATCCAAACCGTCACGCCGGATATCAGCGGATTGGAAGCTGTCGTCATCGGACGATCCGCAATCGTCGGCATGCCCACCGCGCAGCTGCTGTGCCGGCATGACGCTACCGTCACAATCTGCCACAGCAAAACCCGTCAGCTGCCGGATATTTGCCGGCGGGGAGATATCGTGGTGGCTGCCGTCGGCAAAAGCCATCTGGTCAAAGCGGCTTGGATCAAACCCGGTGCGATTGTGATTGACGTCGGAATCAACCGCACTCCGGACCTGGCAGATCCGCGCGGATATCATATCACCGGCGACACCGATTTTGAAGCGATCCGCCAAACCGCCAAAGCGATCACCCCCGTACCGGGCGGCGTCGGTCCGATGACCATCGCCATGCTGATGCAAAACACGCTCACCGCCGCAATCCGGATTTAGGATCCGGCAAAGAGCTTAATAATCTATACAAGTATGATGTTTATCCTATTGTCAGACAAGTGATATTGGAGTATAAAATACACAGGGAATCAGAAATTCGGGTTGCCGCCAAAAATTCTCCCCTGATTGCATCCTTCGGCGAAACCGGAAAACACAATAAAGCGACAGATTCCGGCGGGAAAAACCGAAATCCGGGCTGCCGCCGGAAATGGATTCAGCAATTCGAAATATGAGAATCTCTATTGGTTAAAGTGCCAAAAGCCAAATTGTCGAAGCGGAATTTATTATTCTGTTTTTTTGGAAAAACCCAAAAAAAAACAGAATAATAAATAACTCCTTTTAGAGAATTTTATCCTTTTGACACCGCAATCAAAATTCGAATGATTGAAATGGATTGGTCTGAAAAGCGGATATATTCCGGCTTACAGCAGACTTTCCGGGAAGGAATTAACAAATGGCCACACTGCTCATCAAAAATGCGCTTGTACTTGCCGCAATGGATGACGAACGGCATGAATATAAAAACGGTGCCTTGTTCGCCCGTGACGGTTTTATCGAAAAAGTAGGACAGACGGCCGATCTGCCGCAGGATGCGGACGAGGTGCTGGATCTTTCGGGGCATGTGGTTCTTCCGGGACTGATCAATACGCATCACCATTTTGTTCAGACGCTTACCCGTGCGGTTCCGGGAGCGCAGAACTCGAACCTTTTTAACTGGCTGACCACCCTTTACCCGATCTGGGCAAACCTGACCCCGGAAGATGTCTATATCGCCGCGCAGACCGCCATGGCCGAATTGGCGCTTTCCGGCTGCACCACCGCCTCCGATCATCTTTACCTGTTTCCGAACGGTTCCAGACTGGACGATGAAATCGAGGGCGCCCGGCAGGTCGGGCTGCGTTTCCACGCCTCTCGCGGCTCCATGAGCCTTGGGCAGAGCAAGGGCGGGCTGCCGCCGGATAATGTTGTGGAAGATGAGGACTTTATCCTGTCGGATTCTGTCCGGGTGATCGAGAAATATCATGATCCGAAGCCGGGTTCCTTTTTGCAGATCGTTGTCGCGCCCTGCGCACCGTTTAATGTGACCACCGAATTGATGCGCGAAAGCGCAAAATTGGCCCGTCACTATGGCGTCCATCTGCACACGCACCTGGCTGAGACCGAGGATGAGGAAAAATTCTGCCTTGAACATTTCGGCATGCGCCCGGTAGACTACATGGCTTCGCTGGACTGGCTGGGACCGGACGTCTGGTTCGCGCACTCCGTGCACGTAAACCGGGAGGATATCCTGACTTACAAGCGCTGCAGCTGCGGCATTGCGCACTGTCCATCCTCCAACATGCGCCTGGGATCCGGATTTGCACCGCTGATCGAATATCTGCAGGAAGGGATCCACGTCGGATTGGGAGTGGATGGCTCCGCCAGCAACGACAGCTCCCACATGCTGGCCGAAGTTCGCCAGGCGCTGCTGATGGCGCGCCTGCGCGCCGGACTGCAGGGCGCTTCGCTGAGCGGTGAGAACACGCCAAAATTGATCACCGCGCGCGAAGTGCTGGAAATCGCCACGCGCGGCGGCGCGGCCGTCCTCGGCAGGAGTGATATCGGTTCGCTTGAAAAAGGAAAATGCGCGGATTTCATTGCCGTGAATGTGGAAAATATTTCATATGCGGGCAGCCAGCATGATCCGCTGGCGTCGCTCGTGTTCTGCCACCCGGGATGGGTGGATTACAGTTATGTTCATGGGAAACCGGTCGTATATAACCGTGAACTGGTGACCGTGGATGTAAAAGACATTGTCACCCGACAAAATAAAGCGGCCGCAAGAATCGCCGGAGCCGGCAACTGACGAGGAGACCGTATGAATCAGCAGAAAACAAATTTAGATAACTTAAGCCTCTTTCAAAGGCTGCACTTTCAACTGGAAAAAATTATCGCGGAAACACCGGCCGGTGACCGGTTAAAATCCGAACCGGAACTGGCCGCCAGTCTCGGCGTGTCCCGCGCCACGCTGCGGGAGGCGATGCGCAGTTTTGAGGGCCAGGGGTTGATCCGCCGGCGTCAGGGAGTCGGTACTTTTGTGGTGGATCACCAGCAAAACATCGAAACCGGGCTGGAAGTCCTGGAGAGCATTGAGACGCAGGCGCATCGATTGGGACTGGAAGTCAAAATGGGATATCTGGACATCAATAAAATTAACACCGACGCGGACCTGGCGGAGAAACTGCGCATCAATGAAAATGAAGAAGCCATCCGCATCTCCCGCGTGATTTGGGTAGCCGACCGTCCGGCGGCTTATCTGATCGACATTCTGGCTCCCGGCATTCTGGATGATACGGATCTCAACCAGGGATTCACCGGTTCGGTGCTGGACCTGATCATCAAACGCGGGAAACCGGAACTGTCCCATTCGCAGACTGAAGTCGTCGCTAGCCCCGCCAGCTCTGAAATCGCGAAAAAAATGCAGCTTCAGCGGGGAGATGTGCTGCTGAAGCTGGAAGCTTACCTGTTTGCCAAGTCGGGCCAGATGATCGATTATTCCCAGAGCTACTTCATCCCCGGTTTTATGAAGTTCCAGGTAATCCGTTCGATCGGGAAATAAACTGTGGGAACCAGGATCCGGTCTTTTCTCCAAAAATACGACCTGCCGCTGCTGTTCACTGTGGCGGTTCTTATTGCCTATGGGGTTCCGGTCTTTTTAGGCTGGTTCAGTTTTTATGGCGACGACTGGATCTATATCTACAACTATCATCTGATGGGACCGGACTCGTTCCCGGCATTCGTCGCCTGGGACCGGCCGCACTCGGCCTGGATTTATATGCTCAGCAGCGCGCTGTTCGGTGAATCGGTGATTCCCTATCATCTGCTTCTGCTGACTGAACGCTGGCTGGCCGTTTTTCTTTTTTGGCTGATTTTGAAAACGGTCTGGCCTTCCGCCAAACGCATGGTTTCCTGGGCTGTGCTGCTTTTTGCGGTCTATCCCGGCTTCCGCCAGCAGCCCATCGCGGTTCAGTTCATCCTGCATTTCGCTAGTCTGGATTTGTGCCTGTTATCGATTTACTGCACGTTCCGCACGCTGACCGGCAAAAACCCGCGCCGGAAACCGCTTTGGATCGCCGGCGGTTTTGCCGCCGGGACGCTGGCGCTTTTTTCGTGCGAATATTTCGTCGGGCTGGAAGTGCTCAGACCGTTTCTGCTTTGGTTTTTGATCCTGAACCGCTTCCCGGAGACATTGCCGACAACCGGCAGCCGGATCCGGCTCTTTCTGAAAACCTGGGTGCCTTATTTGTTTTCTTCCGCAATTTTTCTGATCTGGCGGGTGTTTATTTTTTCGTTTCAAACCTACCAGCCGAAATTATTGGACAACCTGGCGGAAAATCCGGCGGCCGCCCTGCGAGAATTGGGAACAAAAATAATCCGCGATCTGGTCACTGTCAGCCTGACGGTCTGGCGGAAAACGCTCAATCAACCGGAAGGCCGGATTTACCAGATCATTTACGCCTTGATCGTGCTGGGGGTCTTCTTTCTGTGCGTCCGGGTGCTCAGCCGAATACGGGATGCCGAGCCATTGCCGCCCGCGAAAAATTCTTCCGGGGAATCCACTCTGAACACAGCGAAACAAATCCTGCTCTGCGGCGCTGTGGCACTGCTGGCAGGCGGAATCCCTTTTTGGACGACGCTGATCGACGTGGAGACATCATTTCCCTGGGATCGTTCGACCATCGCTTTCAGCCCGGGCGTCGCGCTTGCGGTGGCAGCGTTGGTGGCGATGACATTCCGCAAAATCCCGCAAGTGCTGGCCGCTTCCGTCCTGACCGCTTTTGCGGTCGGAGCGCATTTTGCCAACGCGACAGTCTATAAAAACGAAGCGCAGAAAATGCAGGACTATTTCTGGCAGCTGGCCTGGAGAATGCCCGGACTGGAAGCGGGGACCGTTTTGGTTTCGGACCAGATTCCGCTCAACCGGTACAGTGACGGCGACCTCACGCCGGTGGTAAACTGGCAGTATGCGCCGCAGCTCACCGGCAGCCGTTACCAATATAAATATTTTGACCTGGATCTGCGGGAAGCGGCTTTTTTCAGCGATCCGCAGCCCACGCAGGAAATTGTCCATGACTATCGCAGTCATACCTTCCGTTCCGACATGAGCAAAGTGCTGGCAATTTTTTACCGGGAAAATGCCTGTCTGTGGGTAATCACGGAGACCGAACGGAATTATCCGGGATTGCCGGAATCAATCTTCCGGCTGTCTGCTGTTTCCAACCCGGATGTGATCCTCACCGATCCGGACACCAGCGCAGTTCCGCCGGCAGCGATCGGCGGCGAACCGGAACATGGTTACTGCTATTATTTTCAGAAAACAGATCTCGCTTTGCAGCGGCGGGACAACACTGCTGCGCTCCGGTTCGCGGATGAGGCGCTCAGCTCCGGATTGGAGCCATTTGATCCGCTGGATTGGACCCCACTGGTCAAAGCGTTTGTATTGAATCAAAAATGGGAACAGGCGGGGCTGCTCGCTGAAAAAATCGGCGGAAATAGTGAACGGTCCCATTTTTTCTGTGAGCAGCTCTCCACATTGAATACGGAAAAAACACAGCCGGAATTTGCGGCGCTTTTGGCGCAGTCCGGTTGTGAGATTTCATCAACAACGAAGAAATGAGAGAAAGGTAAAACATGAAAACATATTTACATGGTCGTGATTTAATCGGCGATCTCGATTTCAGCAAAGAAGAAGTCGAAACCGTCCTGGACGTCGCATTCGATTTAAAGCGGAAACGCGCGCTGAATGAACTGACCCCTTACCTTCGGGACAAGGTCTTGGCTATGCTGTTTTTCTTCAGCAGCACCCGCACCCGCGGTTCATTTGAAGCCGGTATGGCTCATCTGGGCGGCCACGCGGCCTTTATCGAAAGCACGACCACACAGATTTCCCACGGGGACACCGCCGCGGAAATCGGTGAAATCTACGGTCGGTATTTTGACGGGATCGCCATCCGCCATTGCGACTGGAAAGTCGGCAACGGATATATTAATGAAGTAGCCAAATACAGCCGGGTCCCGGTCCTGAATATGCAGTGCGATATCTATCATCCTTTCCAGTGTCTGGCCGATGTCATGACGATAATGGAAAAGAAAGGTAAAAACCTGAACAAACGCAAGGTTGTCGTTTCCTGGGCATACGCGAACTCCTACCAGAAACCGATTTCCGTCCCGCAGTCTTTGGTTGTCCAACTCCCCCGCTTCGGTTGTGATGTCACGCTCGCCTATCCGCCGGAATTTAAACTGATGCCGGAAATCACCGCCATGGCGGAAGAACAGGCAAAAAAATTCGGCACCAATTTCACCGTTACCCATGACATGGAAGAAGCGTTCAAAGATGCGGACGTTGTCTATCCGAAATCCTGGGGCGCGCTGCTCACCACCGAAGATCCCGCAGAAGGGAAGCGTATCATTGACCAATATAAAGATTGGATCACAGACGAAAAGAAGATGAAACTGACCAAAGAGGACTGTATCTACATGCACCCGCTGCCGGCAGACCGCAACATCGAGGTCACGGATGCCGTCATCCAGGGCCCGCAGTCCGTCGTCTACGATCAGGCCGAAAACCGTATGCACGTACAGGAAGCGGTCATGGCGTTGACCATGTAAAGTTTTGCGCTTCGGGGGTACAGGTATTGCTGTAACCCCGAAGCGCGACCGAATCGTTTCAGAAAATCAAACCGACTAAAACGCAAAAGAGAACTATGGGAAAATTTTCCGGATACCGCTGCAGTCTTTGCGGAAAAACATTTGATGAAGCCTATCAGGGATATGTCTGTGACGCGGACGGAGGAAATCTGGACGTCCTGCTGGACTATCCTTCCATCCGTTCGGCCTGGAGTCCGGAACGTATTTTTTCATCCGGGGAACCGTCCTTATGGCGATATTTGCCGCTGCTGCCGGTCTCTGAACCGGGTTTCCGCCAGACCGCGCTGCATACGGCAGGCTGGACGCCTCTCTACCATCTGCCGTCGCTGGCTGAAACAGCCGGAATCCGCAATTTATGGGTCAAAGATGAAGGCCGTAACCCGACCGCATCTTTCAAGGACCGGGCCAGCGCAGTCCTCATCGCGCGGGCAAAGGAAATCAACGCACCGATCGTGGTCACAGCCTCAACCGGCAACGCCGGCGCAGCATTGGCCGGAATGGCCGCCGCCGCCGGCTGGCACGCGATCATTTTCGCGCCGAAAACCGCACCGCCGGCGAAAATTGCCCAGTTGCTGGTCTTCGGAGCCGAAGTCATTCTGGTGGACAGCAACTATGACAGCGCGTTTGACCTGTCTGTGACCGCCGCGGAAAAATACGGATGGTATTGCCGGAACACCGGCTATAACGCTTTCACCGCAGAAGGCAAAAAGACGGCCGCCTTTGAAATCTGGGAACAGCTGTTAAGCAAACGGGAAAACGCCGGGCGGGCGCTGAACCTTTTCGTCTCCGTCGGCGATGGAAATCACAAAGGGTTCAAGGACCTCCTCGCGCTGGGCTGGATCGAGGAAATGCCGCGGATTTTCGGCGTGCAGTCGGAGCAATCGGCCGCGGTTTATCAGGCCTGGGCAAACGGTACAGAGCAAATCAGGCCGGTGACCGCGACAACTTTCGCGGACAGTATCTCGGTAGATCTCCCGCGCGACGGTGTGCGTGCCGTCCGCGCTGCAACCGAGACCAAAGGCGCTTATATCGCGATTCCGGATGAGGCCATTTACGGCGGCATCACCGCGCTTGGAAAAGCCGGGATTTTCGCCGAGCCGGCGGGCGCGATCGCCTATGCCGGCATGCGGCAAGCCGCTGAAAACGGTCTGATCGGCCCGGATGACGATGTCCTCGTCATCAACACCGGCAGCGGATTAAAAGACGTACGTTCGGCGATGAAAGCGGCCGGCGAGGCCGCTGTGATTGAGCCGAGCCTTTCCGCTCTGGAAAAATATCTGGACCGCTAAGCAAAAGAAAGGAGCCGTCCAATGAAACCAACCTATTCGGTCATTGTCCCGATCTACAATGAGATTGATTGTATCGACGAATTATATGCCAGGATGACCGCCGTGATGGACAAGATGAGTGAGCCATGGGAACTGGTTCTGGTTGACGACGGATCCTCCGACGGTTCAACAGAAAGAATGGAAGCGCTGGCACAGCAGGATCCGCGGATCCGGGCCGTCTTTTTCGCCCGCAACTTCGGGCATCAGATTGCGGTAACCGCCGGGATGGATCACGCAATGGGTCAGGCTGTGATCATCATTGACGCGGACTTGCAGGATCCTCCGGAAGTCATTCCGGAGCTGATCAACCGCTGGAAAGAAGGCTATGAGGTCGTTTATGCGGTCCGCGAAGTCCGCGAAGGCGAGACCTGGTTCAAGAAAGCGACAGCTTCTCTGTTCTATTCGTTCATATTTAAAATCACGGATGTGAAAATTCCAAAAAACACCGGCGATTTCCGTCTGCTGGATCGCAAAGCGCTGGATGTTCTGAATTCCATGCGGGAAAAAGACCGTTACCTGCGCGGCATGTCAGCCTGGGTCGGCTTTAAACAGATCGGCATCCCATACCACCGTGATGCGCGTTATGCCGGGACAACCAAATATCCACTGAAAAAAATGATTAAACTCGCCTGGAATGCCATCACCGGGTTTTCCTATGTCCCGCTGCAGGCAGCGACATATTTGGGCTTTATTGTCGCCGGGATCAGCATCCTGTTGATTCCGGTGGTGATTATTGTCCGCCTGGTCAGCGGCAGCGAATTACTGGGACAGGCCACGACGCTGATATCGACGCTCTTTATCGGCGGCGTACAGCTGATCTGCCTGGGGATCCTGGGCGAATATCTGGGCCGGATCTATGACGAAGTGAAAAACCGTCCGCTGTATATCACGCGCAGCGTCACCCGGACCCTTTACGATGATCCGGCAGCGATTCAAAATTCGGACGAACCTTCCGAGTAAAGCGGATAAAACAAAAAAATAACAGAAAATTCTCGTCCATAGTTGGGGGAAGTGCCAAAGGTCAAATTGTCGAAGCGGAAACAGTTGTTCTATTTTTTGTTGGGGAAAGCCCAACAAAAAATAGAACAACAAATACCCCCTTTCGGGAAATTTTATCCTTTTGACACTCGAATCATATTTCGAAACGCTGACAGATCCCGCGGCAGAAGATCAGCAAAACAGGCCCAGACGGGGCCGCCGCTGTTCATCATGAATGGAAGTAAACAAGCAGGCAGCCGTTCCGGCCGCCTGAGAGAGACAAACTGAAGAGGAGTCAATGGCAAGAATCGATTTATCAATCAACGAAGCCCGTTTGAAAAACGCGGTCAATCGAGCGAAAGAACGGAATATCGTTATTCCTACCTATGCGCAGCAAATCAACCCGGGCCTGATCCCGGCAAAATTTGCCGATGAGCTGGAAAGCATCGGATTATGGGATATCCGTCCGAGAAATCTCTTCCGCATCACCTGGAAAAACGAACCGGTTGAAAAAGGCGGAAAGTTCGGCAAAGTCAACTATATAGAACTGCCCTCCAGCCTGACCGGCGTGGATGCCCGCATTGTCGCCATCGTCGGGAAGTGGTTCCCCACCGGCGCGCATAAAGTCGGCGCGGCTTTCTCCTGCCTCGTCCCGCGCCTGGTCACCGGTCAGTTTGATCCGACCGTCGAAAAAGCGGTCTGGCCCTCCACCGGCAACTACTGCCGAGGCGGCGCGTATGACTCCGCCTTGCTGGCCTGCAAATCCATCGCCATCCTGCCGGAAGGAATGAGCCGGGAACGTTTTGAATGGCTGGAAAAAGTGGCCGATGAAATCATCGCCACGCCCGGCACCGAATCAAACGTCAAGGAGATTTTTGACAAATGCTGGGAACTGCGCAAATCCGGTCAGGAGCTGATGATCTTCAACCAGTTTGAAGAGCTCGGCAACTACCTCTGGCATTATCATGTCACCGGCAACGCGCTGAAAGAAGTTGCCGACAGCCTGTTGGGGAAGCACGGGCACGTAGCCGGCCTGACGTCCAATACCGGATCCGGCGGAACCATCGCTGCCGGCGATTTTCTCAAGGACACTTACGGCGAGGCAAAGATCATCGCCAGCGAAGCGCTGCAGTGCCCCACGCTGCTCAACAACGGCTTTGGCGCGCACCGGATCGAAGGCATCGGCGACAAACACATTCCCTGGGTCCATAACGTGCGCAACACCGATTTTGTCACTTCCATCGATGACAACGCTGTCGTCCATCTCTGCCGGCTGTTCAATGAACCGGAAGGAAAAAAATATTTGGCGGATCAAGGCGTCCCGCAGGAGACCATCAGCCAGTTGAATCTGATGGGGCTTTCCGGCATCGCCAATATGCTCTCCGCGGTGAAATTTGCCAAATACAACGAATTGACCAGTGACGATATCGTCCTGACCATTTTCACCGACTCGATGGAGTTGTACGGCACACGGCTGAGCGAATATACAGCGGAGTTCGGTCCGTTCACCCGGGATGACGCGTCTTTCAGCTTCGGGCGTTACCTGATGGGGGAGAACACCGCGAATATGAAAGAATTGACCTATGAGGACCGCAAGCGGATCCACAATTTGAAGTATTACACCTGGATCGAACAGCAGGGACGGACTTCCGAGGAATTGAATGCACAGTGGTATGACCGTGGATACTGGAAGGAAATCCAGGCGCAGCGGGACGAGATCGACCGGCTGATCAACGCTTTCAACGATGAAGTCGGTATCGCCTGAGCATTATTTCTGAAGAATAAAAAATTCCCCGAGAACTTCGGGGAATTTTTTATTCTTCAGAAATAATGCTGTTAGAAAAGTCCAAACGTCCGATTACGAAAGGAACTTGCGCACACTCTCGAGCTGTCCGGCCGAACCGAGTTTTTCGTTCTTCGCGGCGATAAAGTTGGCGTATTCTTCCATGAAGACCTTGCCGATCGGGCGCAGATCAAAGTTTTCCGGATGTTCGAGGAAATATTCACGGTGAACGCGGGTCCAGACCAGCCGGCCGTCGGTATCGATATTGATCTTGGTAACGCCTAATTCGGCCGCCCGTTTGAACTGGTTGTCATCCACACCCTTCGCGCCTTTCAGGTTGCCGCCGGCCGCGTTGATCCGCGCCACCTCATCCTGCGGGACGGAGCTGGAACCATGCATCACCAGCGGGAAGCCGGGGACGCGCTTCTGGATTTCGGCCAGCACGTCAAAATGCAGCGACTGGGAGCCGGAGAACTTGAACGCGCCGTGACTGGTGCCGATCGCGACCGCCAGGGAATCCACATTCGTCTTGGATACGAAATCTTTCACGGAGTCCGGGTCGGTCAGTTTCGCTTCGGATTCGCTGACAGAAACATGCTCTTCCACACCGCCCAGCTGGCCCAATTCGGCCTCAACCACCAGCCCCTTCGCATGGGCTGCGTCAGCAATGCGCTTTGAAATCGCGACGTTTTCTTCATAGCTCTCCGAGGAGGCGTCGATCATGACGGAACTGTAAAAACCGCTTTCGATACAATCGTAGCAGGTCTTTTCGTCGCCATGATCCAGATGAACGGCAAAGATCGCTTCCGGGAACATCGCGTCCGCGCTGCGGATCAGCCCTTCCAGCATGATTGTGCTGGTATAAGAACGCGCACCTTTGGAAATCTGGACGATGAACGGAGCCTGACTCTTGATGTTGCCTTTGAACAGACCGATAATCTGTTCAGCATTATTGATGTTATAAGCGCCGATGGCATATTTGCCATAAGCATGCTCAAAAAGTTTTTTGGTGGTAACGATCATTTTTTTCTCCTTTTTTTAATTCAGGAACATCGGAACACCGAGGAAGTCTTTGATCTTCGGTCGGTAATTCTCAATATCATAGAAGGCGGGAACATCCACAACTTTCTTGCCGGCCAGGACCATGCTGACGGGAACCGTTGTGTATTTTCCGCCGTGCAGCGCGACCATCCGTCCGGTATCGTTGCGGGCGACCAGCTGTGCCGCCAGGTTACCGAAAGAACTGGAAACCATCCGGTCCAGTGAATCCGGTGCGCCGGAACGCATCATATAGCCTACCTGCTGGTACATGATATTGCTCCCGGTACGGCGCTTGATCGCTTCCGCGACGATCATGCCGATCCCGCCCAGTTTGCGGTGACCGTAAGCATCCATCTCGCCGGTCTCAATCACGTCGGCACCTTCCATAATTGCGCCTTCGGAAATTGTCATCACAGAATAATGGGAGGGGTTGTCTTTTTTGTCGCGGAGCATGAATTCGGACAGCTTATCGATGTTGAAATGGACCTCAGGGATTACGGAACGGTCGGCGCTGGAAAGATATCCCGCGATCAGACTCGTTTCACCGGAATTCCGTCCGAACAATTCCACCACGCCGATTCGTTCGTGGGAACCGAGGGAAGTCCGCATGTTCATAATCACTTCAATGGAGCGGGTGATGGAAGTGGAAAAGCCAATGCAGTAATCCGTTCCGAACACATCGTTATCCATTGTCTTCGGGATCGCCACGACCCGTATACCTTCATTATGCAGCCGGACCGAGTAGCTCAGCGTATCATCCCCGCCGATTGTAATCAGCGTATCAATGCCAAGATGGTTCAGGATCTGTAAGATGTGAGGAGTATAGTCCATGGTATCCGCATCAACTTTGATTCCCTGCGGTGAATCTTTTAAGAATTCCGGAATAACGTTCGTTTTTACCTTCTGCGGATTTGTTCTGGAAGTGTGCAGGAATGTACCGCCGGTCCGGTCAATCTTGCGGACATCATCGCGTGTCAGCTCATATACATTCGAAAAACTTTCGGGATCATCAAGATCATAGTTCAGCAGGCCGCCCCAGCCGCGCCGGATCCCATAAATCTTGTAACCATTATCTAATGCAGAGACAACAACCGCTTTCATAGCAGGATTCAGACCGGGAACATCGCCTCCGCCAGTCAGGATACCTAAAACTTTAGACATAGAAACTCCTCCAAATAAATAAGAATGGCATTGTATACCAAATAATTCTTCTGTGTTGGAAAAAGAAATTTTTCATACGAGTAGCAATTATACTATGGAAGGATAATCAAAATACGTGGTATCGTGATTTTATTTACAAATTATCAACAAATGTATTAATGATCCACCAGCGGTTCCAATAAAGCAGAATAAACGTGATTGCCGGGAAAATCAGGTTCAGCACGTCCGCCGGATTGCTCCAACCCGGACCGGCAGCGATCTTCAGTCCCCACGGCAGCAGCAGAAACAGCAAAGAAACAACCAGGGTGTAAACTTTCCCATTCCGCGGCCAGCGCAGCATCATCTTATCCGAGGCATATACCATCGGAATCCACAAGGCGTAAAGATTTTTCCCGATGTTCGGGATGCCGCTCAGAAAACCGACCGTCACCGTCAGCGCCAGCACCCATTCAAACGATTCGATATTCCCGCCGGAATTAATGATCCATTCGATCAGCATGATCAGGACAAAAAAGCCGGAGATGGCCCAGCCGATCCGGCCGCCGAGTTCAGGCTGCCAGTTTTCAACCATCCGGCTGAGGTAGATCGGTGACAAATACTTGTAGTAATAGACAACCGAGCGCAGGAATTCAGTCACCCAGTTCAGCATAAACAACGCTGCGATCAGCGCCAACAGACCGCTTGTCAGCAGCATCCAAACGACGACCGTTCCATACCGGTGCCGAAGACACCACAGGCAAATCCAGAGGACCGGCAGCAGCGTCAGATTATATTTAATCAGCGCAAACGCAAGCATGATCCCGGCAAATTCTTCGTCATTATCCCTAATCGCATTCAGGCCCAGCATCAGCATCAGAACAGCCAGAATCCCAATATCCCCGTCCAGAATCGCCATCCAGGAATAATAGCAGAGCAAAAGGATCATACCGATTGAAAAGACTGAAAGAGACTTGTTTTCAATTTGCAGCGCCTGTTTGATTTTGGGCACCATCCAGACAAGAGCGGCTTCCAGCAGTGTCATCCAGATCACCAGCGCCACTTCGAAAGAATTGATAAATGTAAATGGTAAAACAAGAATAATGCCATAAAGCGGAAGCGTAAATCCGCTGATGTTCGGATCATCCGGATAACGTCCCTGTACCTGTTCAAAAAGCTCCGCGCCGTATGGATTGCCTCCCTGAGCAAAAAGGATCCGGCCGGAAAGCCAATAGCTGTAAAAACTGGCGCCAAAGTCCGTTCTGGCCACGACAAAAATATTCAGCCCGACCAGACAAACCAGCAACAGAATCAGCCCGCCGAGAAGGGAAGGAGAGATTCCGTAATTCCGCCGTAAAGGACTTGTAGTATTCATTTTTTAATTGTATCGCATCCGGGACAGCGAGATCCTGCGGCGTCTTGAAACATGAGAAGGGTTCTTTGTTGTTCTTTTGTTTTTGCGCTCCGCGCAAAAACAAAAGAACAACAAATCCTCTCTCCTTATCCGAATAGCGCATCTAAATTCCGAATTGTCGGAGATCCTTCCGAAATATCGTCGGGACAGCAATTCGTTTTTTTTTGAAAAGAGTTTCTTGAGGTTCTCTCGTTTTACGCAAAACAGGAGAACCTCACACTTCTGGTTGGTTCACAATTCATTAAAGCACTTTGCGATAGACACGATGGTGTTTCTTCGGTGACAGCCCCAGCGCTTTCATCTCAAGCTGAACCTCCTTGGCAGTCTCCGCCATCTGGGTCGCTTCGGCATATTCAAACTGCGGGAATTCTTCCAGCAGGTCCGAAATCGCGCTGTAGAGCAGCGCATTTCCGCCGCGTCCGTGATATTTTTCCAAAATCCCGAATCCATTCAGAGTCAGCTTTCTGGTCCGTCTGGCTTCCAGCAGCAAGTCAATAATCAGCAGCGGCGTGAGATATCCGTTATGCCGCTGCATCGCCGCCGAGAGATCGGGAAAAGTGACCAGGAATCCGACGATTTCTCCCGTCTCATCCTGAATTAGTTTCACCATTTTGGGGTTGACCAGCTGAATAACATTATCAACCAGAAACTGCATTTCTTTCATTGAAAGCGGGAAGTACTCCCAGTTATTTTCAAATGATTTCGCATACAACTCAGCGATCATTTTTGTTCTGAGGAGAAATTCACGCCGGGATTGATACGTAAACACTTTTAAGGTCCCGCGTTTTTTAACAATCTCCGTAACTCTCCGCACCTTTTCCGGAATTAAGAAATTCTTCGCCCGGAATGACATGGAAATAAATTCATTGCATTTTTCAAAGCCGGAATTCTCATACAGCTGCTGATAATATGGGTAATTATAGGCTGACATATTCATCATCTGGCGGTCATCATATCCCTCCACCAGCACACCATACCCATCAAAGAGCGAAAATCCTTTCGGCCCGATTAACTCGGTGAGGCCGCGTTTTTTCGCCCACTCGGATGCCGCGTTAAACAATCCGCCGGCAACCTCCTGATCATCCACCGCATCGAATAAGAAAAGGTTCGCCGTTTTCAGCTGATGATAGTTGTTATAGCTGTTATTCATCAGCGCGGCGATCCGCCCGACCATTTTTCCATCTTTCCAGGCCGTAAAAAAATCCGCTTCCGAATGTTCATAGAACGGATGCTTTTTTTTATTCAGCATAACTTCAATATCATTCCGAAAAGGTGGAACCCAATTGGGATCGCCCCGGTACAAATCATAATGAAACTGAACAAACTGTTTGACCTGGCTCCGGTCTTCCGTGTTGACAAGCTTGATCTCGACCATAATGACACCTGCCTCGAATAAATTATTAATAAAAAACGATGAGAAAAGTTTATTAATTCGAGGTTATTCTACCGCAAAATAACTGTTTATGCTGAAATCAGCAACAGGAGCTATGCCCGCTTACAACACGGCAGAACACAAACGGAATGTCATACCGGAAAACAAATACCGCTCTTGTTGATCCGGAGCTGCCCTCGAAAAAGGCGGGCAGCTCAACAACCGGTCATTCTTTCGCGGTTGACAATTGATAGGCCACATCAACAATCATATCTTCCTGGCCGCCCACCATCCCGCGCCGGCCCAGTTCGATCAGAATATCCCGCGGATTCAGGCTGAACCGTTCGGCAGCCCGGTAAGTATGCAGCAGAAAAGAAGAATATACCCCTGCATATCCCAGCATCAGCGACGTATTGTTCACCACTTGCGGCCGGTGCATCAGCGGATCCACCGCCGCCTCGGCCACATCCATGGCGGCATAAAAATCGACGCCCGTATCATAACCCAGTCGGTCCAGCACCGCAGCCAGCACTTCAAACTGAGCGTTGCCCGCTCCGGCGCCCAGCCCGCGCAGTGTTCCATCGATATAAGTTGCGCCGGATTCCACCGCCGCCAGCGAATTCCCGATGGCCAATCCCAGGCTGTTATGCGCATGAAACCCGACCGGCACCGGCAGCTTCTCCGCCAGCAGGCCAATCCGGGCCCGCACATCATCCGGCACCATGTATCCGGAAGAATCGGCAATATTAATGACATCCGCTCCCGCATCCACAAAGATCTGCGCCTGTTCCAGGATTTTTTCGGGCTTGACCATATGACACATCATCAGGAAACCAACGGCCATCAGCCCGGCGTCTTTGGCGTAACGGACATGCTGGATACCGACATCCGCCTCAGTCACATGCGTCGCGATCCGGAATGCTTTTACCCCCGCTTCCCGCGCAATCTCCAAATCCGCAATCGTCGCCACACCGGGGATCAGCAGCGCCGTCTGCTTTGCCTGCCGGATCACTTCCGCTCCGGCACGGATCAGCTCCAGTTCCGGAGTGGAAATGAAGCCATAATTAATGGAAGAACCGGCAATCCCGTCCCCATGACTGATCTCGATCAGGGCGGCGCCTGCCTTGTCCAATCCGCCCGCAACCGCCCGGACCTGATCGGGGGTGAAACTATGGCTGACAGCATGGCTGCCATCCCGCAAAGTCGTATCGACAAGATAGATTTTCTTCTTTTCCATATCAGTTCACTCCTAACATCCGTCCGGCGATTTTTTCAGCCGCCGAAATTGCCGCGGCGTTGATAATATCCAGATTTCCGGAATACCTGGGCAGAAAATCTCCCGCGCCTTCCACCTGCACGATCACGGTAACTTTGTTTTCGTCCAATATAGGCGGCACCCGCAGCTGGTACCCCGGAACATACTGCTGTACCTGATGTACCATATCCGCAACCGATTCAAGGATCGCCTTTTCATCCGGATTCTTCACAATCGCGAAAATCGTATTCATCATCATGACTGGCGGTTCGGCCGGATTCAGGATAATGATCGCTTTGCTCTTATCCGAGCCGCCGATCGTCCGCAGCGCCAGCGAAGTTGTTTCGGTAAATTCGTCAATGTTCGCCCGGGTGCCGGGACCGGCGCTCTTGGACGCAAGGGAAGAAATGATCTCGGTATATTCCGAATCCGCTGCGCGATTAATGGCATAGGCGATCGGTACGGTTGCCTGTCCGCCGCAGGTGACCATATTGAAATTATCCTC
>CALAEB010000545.1 GCA_937890875.1 uncultured Anaerolineaceae bacterium
CTCGATAGCTCAACGGCAGAGCGAGCGGCTGTTAACCGTTAGGTTCCTGGTTCGAATCCAGGTCGAGGAGCAGAGAACATCCCTACGATCAATAGGGATGTTTGTTTTAACCGATTGTGTTGTAGAATTAAAGCAATGTGCCCGGCTATGCTTACGGTACCTGAAAGGAAGAACCCATGAAAAAGAATTTTTCTTTTTTCCTTCTGATAATTATGCTGGTTTTTTGTTTGTGGGACGGCTCCGTTTCCGCATATCAGGACCCGGCCGGTTCGCTTTCTTCTCCGGCAAATCTTGCGGCCGGGATTAACCCGCTGACCGGGCTGGCGGAGAAAGATCCGGCTTATCTTACTTATCCTCCGGTCATTCTGCCGATCTCCCGTTATCCGGATGGTTATCGTCCGTCGGCGGGGTATGGACAGGCCGCCTGGGTCTTCGAAATGTACGTGAACGCGGGAGAGTCCCGCCCGATGGCCCTCTTTTTCGGTTCACTGCCGGAATCGACCAATGGAACCGATCCTTATGTGGGCGCTTTATCCTCGGCCGTGTTGGGATTGGAGTCGCTGCGCAAGCAATACATGGCGCTTTTGATCACGACCGGGAATGCGCAGCATGTCGTTGACGCCGGTTTGCTGAATAATGAAAACTGGTACGGATTAAGCGGAGATCAAAAATATCCGAACCTGCCTGTCACAAACCTGAAAAATTATCTTGAAAAGTGGAAAAAACGGCTGGTGACGCCGGACCTGGATGGGCTGGCATTGCCGTTTTCGTTCGGCATCCCCTTTGAAGGAAAAGCCGGAACGTCGATGTTCCTGCGATATGCCTCCTTTTACCAAATCCTGTGGGAATTTGATTTGAACGACGGGCTTTATCACCGGTCACAAAATAGTGTTTCCGACCCGGAAATCGTCCCGGATGCTGACGCGCTGACCGATGAGCAGGTTGCCGTGCAGAATCTGATCGTTCTGTTTGCCGATCACACGTTGTTTGACAATGAAGGGAATTTCACGGTTAACTTCAATTATGTGGATCAAAAACCGGCGCTGGTGCTCCGGGATGGCATTCTGTATGAGATTAATTGGACCACCCGCTCCGAAGCTTATGAACGGGAAACCGAAAGAATGCGCCCGATCCGGCTGATTGACGCGAACGGGGACGCCTTCCCGCTGAAACCCGGGAAAAGCTGGGTGCATATTATTGCGACCGGGAACCCTTATTATGAAATCAGTGAAACAACCGGGAGTGATGTTACCGTGGGATCCGGACACTGGAAAATCCCCTACATTTCTGTGAAACCCGCTGAAAAAGAAATTGCGCTGGACGAGAACAGTGAACTGTCGGGAATTTTAGAAGAGCTCCCTTGATCCGGCAGCCCGGCAGCAGGCAATTCGACAGCAATTCGAAGAAGCGGGTCCTTTGCAGATAAAGCGGAAAGCTTGCGGCTCCCTTTTTCAAATTTGGCCGGGCGTCAAAAACCGAATGAATCGAAGAAAGGATTGTGATCTCCGTTTGTATCCCGTAAGGGTGACTCTCGAATCAAAATTCGGGTTGCGGCAATCCGGCTGATTTTTTCTGCAGCATCAGAGAAATTTCGATGATGAGACTGTCCATCGCCGCTTTCTGGTCGGTTGGATTGGTCTTGAAAGAAAAATCCATTTCGAGCAGCCGGCTGTAGACGGAGCGCAATTGGTCTCGCGTGAACATGGAGGCCTGACGGACCAGTTTATCGGCGACGAACGGAACCTGATGCAGTTCTTTTTGGATCGCTGCCGTTCCGCCGTGTTCATCCAGGATCTCGCGGGCTTGGATCAGTAGCCGGAATTGCCGGACGATCATGGCAAACAGAGCCGGAATTTCCTGATCCTCATACAGACGGTGCAGCGTCCGCAGCGCGTCACGGGCGTTTCCGACGACTGCCGCATCCACCATATCGAAAACGCTGGCCGGCATGGAGCCAGACACAATTTCCTGCACGTCGGTCAGATCGACCGGACGGGCGTAATTCACATATAACAGCAGTTTCTCCAGTTCAAAGACGGCCTGATGTGTATCGTTTCCAACCGCCGTTACGATTGCCTGTGCGGCCAGCCCTTCGATCTGTCCTCCCATGGAAACTGCCTTCTTCATGATCCAATCGCGCATCCCGCTGACCGACGGCAGTTTTTTTTCAAGAATGACGGCCCGCTGGGAATTTTTGTCCACCCATTTACGCAAAAAGGATGTGCTGCCGAGGATTGCCCAGTCTTTCCGTTCGATTTCATCCGGAATGACCGGATAGAGAAGCGTTGAAGGCGGAATCGATTCAAGCAGCGCTAAAAACTTCTGGTTGCCCTCTTTGCCGCTGGCCAGGCTGAGCGGATTATTCAAAATGACTACCCGCTGTTCACTGAGGAAAGGGAGCGCAAAAACAGCGTTTGAAAAATCATCGCTGGTCAGGTTTTTTCCGTCCAGCACAGACAGATTCAAATCGCTGAACCCCGTCTCGACCTGTTCCTGCCGGATCCGGGAAATTTCCTGCCGGATGGCTTCGTCATCATTTCCGTGCAGAATGCGGATATTGGGAGCTTCGGTCATGCCGGTCATCCTCCGTGCGATGACCAGCCGGTTTCCACAAAGAAAGCGGGCAGCCCGAAGATTTCGTCCGAGTTGATTCCGACCACCTGCAGACCGGTCATATCCGGATCGGTGGTGACGTATTTCTGCGTCTGAAAACCCAACGGGCGGGAAAGCATGATCATCAGGCTGCTCACTGCCGCCAGTGTCGGGAACCGGTCCGCCTTTTTCTTTGCGCTGTCAGCGCCCGCCATCACGGCTATTGCGCCGACCGCGGTGCAAAGCCCGCTGACGACCAGATTCGTCCCGCAGCCGGGATGAATGGCGAGCTGTTTTTCACCATTCCGCAGCCGCGCAATCGCCACATCCACCGATTCCTGAATGTCCTGAATTTTCAGCTCTCCCAGCAGCCAGAATCCATTAAAAATTGAATAACCGGAAATCTGTTTCCGGGCATGCTTCTTTTCAAGAACATGGATGGTTGCGTGTTCCAGTGCATGATTCTTCCGCAATTGAGAAAAAACCGCGCCGGCAGAATATCCCTGCATTTTCCCGAGCAACGAATTTTCCATTTTCACCTCTTCATTAATCCAAAATTTGTCACTGGGTCGCGGCCGAAGGCAATAACACCGCGTTCAGCGCGTCCCGAAGCGAACGGGCTTCGACGATCTCCAACCCTTCCGGATATTTTTCAGCTTTTCGCATCGTGCGCGGAATAACCGCCGTGGTAAACCCCAGTTTGGAAGCTTCCTTCAGCCTGGCCGCGATCTTCCCGACGCCGCGCAGCTCGCCGGACAACCCGATTTCACCGATCAGGACGGAGTCCGCCCGGATCGGCTGGTTTTTAACCGAAGAAACGATTGCGGCGGCAATGGCCAGGTCCGCCGCCGGCTCGGAAATTCTCAATCCGCCGACAACATTCACAAAAATATCCTGTTCACTCAGCTGCACCCCAAAACGCCTGGAGATCACCGCGCTGATCAACTGCAGCCGGTTCATATCAATCCCGATCGGCGTCCGCCGCGGGTTTCCGAACGCTGTGCTGTTTGTCAGGCCCTGGATTTCGACCAGAATCGGACGGGTCCCCTCCATGGTGACCACAATGGCAGACCCCGGCGCGTTGATCATCCGTTCGGCCAGGAAAATTTCCGAAGGATTGCTGACTTCAACCAGTCCTTTTTCCGCCATCTCAAAAACGCCTACTTCGGATGTCGAACCGTACCGGTTCTTGACCGATCGCAGCAGCCGGAGAGAGAGAAAACGGTCCCCTTCCAAATACAGGACGGTGTCCACAATATGTTCCAAAATCCGCGGCCCGGCGATCATGCCCTCTTTGGTAACATGACCGATCAGAAAGACGGTGATCCCGCTTTTCTTTGCCAGTTCCCG
>CALAEB010000546.1 GCA_937890875.1 uncultured Anaerolineaceae bacterium
AGCCTTGTTCTACCTCTACGCCGTGATCCGGCTGATGCCTGAGCTCTTCTGCTTGCTGAGAAGGCTCGATATCCACTTTTTCCGCAATTTCGTTTGATTTCTCGAAATATCGTGGTCCGGTGCCTTCCCAATTCTCTTGCGATCTCTGTTACTGTTTTTCCTGTTGCCAAGCACCTACTGATTTCTTCACGTTCGTTGTTTGTTATCCTTCTATACCTTGTTTGCATACGAATGATTTTATCTCCTCATCCGTTGCACTAAATCCCTGACACCTCAATTTCAATTTATATTCCCATTTTTAATATAAGGAAAATAACTGCGATTCCCAGTTTGAAATAGTAATTTGAGAAACTTTAACTATTTTTCCGCAATCCAAAGGCGAATATGCAGGGCGCGCGGCAGATGTTGGAAAATCTTTGTTTTTTGCCCGAAGCACTTCCTTCACCCTTAATTGTTCCCGATCCGGCGCATATTCCAGAATTTTGCAGGCCCAGTCATACCGGCTGGCTTCTCCGCCGCTGGTCAGGTGATAGACCCCTGCTCGCTGGCGTACCCAGTCGGTCAGCGGTGAACCGCCGCAGAACGACTGCGCTAGAATGGCTGCCGTCGCTTCGGCGACGAAGCGCGCCCAGGTTGGATTGCCGACCTGATCGTCCACCACTTTGATCGTCTCATATTTCTTCGCCCATTCAAGGAATTTATTGACAAAGTTGTTGCCGCGCGCAGAATAGAGCCAGGCCAGCCGGAAGATCAAAGCGGAATCTGTTTCATTTTGGATAGCCTGTTCACCTTTCAGTTTGCTCAGCCCATAGAAATTGATTGGGTTTGGCGCGTCAGATTCGGTATAGGGCGTCTGTTTCGTCCCGTCAAACACGAAGTCGGTCGAATAATGGATCAGCGAAATACCACACTTGTGGCAGATTTGCGCCAGCCAGCCTGGACCTTCGGCGTTGACTGCCAGCGCTTTCTCCCGCTCAGTCTCTGCCCGGTCGACGTCCGTATAGGCACTGGCGTTAATGACCAGATCCGGTTGGATCGCGGATACCGTATCTTCGATCTGGCTTTTATCCGTAATATCAAAGGCAGGATAATCGACCGGTATCACCTCGCCGATCGGCATTAATGTGCGGATCAGTTCCCAGGCCAGTTGGCCTTTCTCTCCGATCAATAGAATTTTCAATGGCGGCTCCGGTATATTTGTATTCCTTGGATTATAACCAATCTTTGGCATATTTTGGTAATCTTTACACGGCGCGACAGAATTACGAAATAAGGATATTTTTTAGAATCAGACGGCGTGCGGTTCAAACGGACTGCAACCTCTTTCGCTTTGTTTCAGCGCTTATCATCCGCCACTTTTTTCAGATACCGCTTCAGAACCGGGTCACCGGTTCTGTCGGCCAGTTTCACCAGTTGGTCCGCATCGATGAACTCCATTCGGAAGGCGATCTCATCCGGCAGACTGATCTGAAGTCCTTGACGGCTCTCAATCGCTTGAACAAACAGCCCTGCCTGCAGCAGGCTCTCATGCGTGCCGGCGTCCAGCCATGCCACGCCGCGGCCGAGCACCTGAACCGATAATTGCTCCTGTTCCAGGTAAAGCCGGTTCAGATCGGTGATCTCCAGCTCGCCGCGGGCGGAAGGTTTTAAGCCGGCGGCGTATTCACTGACCGTTTTGTCATAAAAATAAATGCCCGGTACCGCGTAATTGGATTTAGGATTTTTGGGTTTTTCCTCCAGGCTGATGGCTTTGCCATCCGCATTGAATTCCACCACCCCGTAGCGTTCCGGGTCAGACACTTCATAGGCGAAGACGACCGCACCCTGCTCCAGCGCGGCGGCTTTGCGCAGCTTTGCCGGGACATCTGCCCCGTAAAAAATATTATCACCCAGCACCAAGCAGGCGGCGTCACCCGCCAGAAAATCCTTGCCTATAAGAAAAGCCTGTGCCAGTCCCTCCGGTTTGGGTTGTTCGGCGTAAGTGAAGGAAAGCCCCCATTGGCTACCATCGGATAAAAGCCGTTGGTAGAGCGGCAGGTCTTCCGGCGTGCTGATCACCAGGATCTCGCGAATGCCCGCCAGCATCAGCATTGAAAGCGGGTAATAGATCATCGGTTTGTCATACACCGGCAATAATTGTTTGCTGACCGCACGGGTGAGCGGGTAAAGCCGGGTACCTTTGCCGCCGGCCAGAATGATCCCTTTCATGGATTCCAGGTTCCTTTCAAAACTGATATAAATTATTTTCAGATGGCTCAATTATAAACTGAGAAATCCATTCGAAATTAAGAGAAACATTTATTCGAATTTGAGCGTTGTTGCAGGGGAGCACAGTGCGCTTCCGCCGTCAGCATTAACCATTTTGCGCTCGCCGTCGCTCGCCGTTTACATTTTGCATCCTATTCGTTCAAATGGTTCAGTTTTTGTTACAGCAATTGGGTTATGATTTTATATCTTTTATGTGTGGGGAATGCGGGAGCGCACTGCGCTCCCCTGCAGGTATGAATGAATTTTGGACTTTTCCCCATCCTGCCACAATGTGTTCTCATAAAGGAAATAACCGATGTTAATTTCGTTCCTGATAATTGGCGTCCATCCAGACGGAAAAATCCTGCTTCTGCAGCACAGAATCCACCCAGGCAGGATGGGTCAGATACCAGTCCACCGTCTCCTCCAGCCCTGTCTGCAGCGCACGCGAGGGATGCCAGCCCAATTCACGGGAGATCTTGCTGATGTCGATATCATAGCGGAAATCATGCCCCGGTCGGTCGGTCACGTAAGTGATTTGGGACTCATGCGGCTGCCCGTCCGCGCGCGGCACTTTGCGATCCAAAATTTCGCAGATCGTGCGCACGATCTCCAGATTGGTCGGCTGGTTATCCCCGCCGATGCAATAAGTCTCGCCAGTTTTGCCGGCCCGCAGGATGCGCACGATTGCCTCACAATGGTCCACAACGTGCAGCCAGTCACGGATCTGTGCTCCTTGTCCATAAACTGGCAGCGGCTTGCCGGTGATCCCGTTCAGGATCATCAGCGGGATCAGTTTTTCCGGAAACTGATACGGACCGTAATTGTTGCTGCAATTGCTGATGGTGACTGGCAGCCCATAAGTCGTTGCATAGGCCCGCACCAGATGGTCACTGGCGGCCTTGGAGGCCGAGTAGGGTGAATGCGGATCGTACGGTGTGCGCTCGTTGAAAGCCGGATCGCCGGGTTGCAGTGAGCCGAACACTTCGTCAGTCGAGACATGATGAAAACGGAATTTGCTGCTTTTTCCTGCCCATGCGGTTTTGGCTGCTTCCAAAAGGGTGAAGGTGCCGACGATATTGGTCTGGATGAACGGCATCGGCCCCAGGATCGAGCGGTCCACATGCGACTCCGCCGCGAAATGGACGATGGTGTCGATCGCATGATCGCTCAGGATCCGGTCGACCAGTGTTCGGTCACAGATATCCCCTTGGATGAAAGTATGACGCTCCGGGGAGGGCAGATCAGACAGGTTTTCGAGCTTGCCGGCGTAGGTCAGCAGGTCGAGTGTGACGATCTGCAGTTCAGGTTCATATGCCAGCAGAGAACGCACAAAGTTGGAACCGATAAATCCGGCCCCGCCGGTCACCAGGATGTTTTTCATTCGAATACCTCCGCGTCTTTGAGTGTTTTCCCGTTTCCGTCTTTGGCCGACAGAATCGGTTCGGCGCTGTGCAGCGGCCAGTCGATGCCGATTGCCGGGTCATCCCAGCGAATCGAGCGTTCGTGGTCCGGCGCGTAAAAGTCGGTTGCCTTATAAACAAATTCCGCCGTTTCGCTCAGCACCAGAAAACCATGCGCGAAACCGGGCGGGATCCACAGCATGTTGAAATTCTCCGCGCTGAGGATCGCACCAACCCATTGACCGAAGGTCGGCGAGTGCTTGCGCAGATCGACGGCTACGTCAAAGACCTCACCGATAATTGCCCGGATCAGTTTTCCCTGCGGCTGCCGGATCTGGTAATGCAATCCGCGCAAAACATTTTTGACGGAATAGGAATGGTTGTCCTGGACAAATTCAAGATCGATCCCTGCTGCGGCAAATTTATTCTTCTGCCAGCTCTCAAAGAAGAAACCGCGGTTATCTGTGAAAACTTTGGGAGTAATCAGAACAACTTCCGGAATGGTCAAAGGTTGAAAATCCATATTCGTTTCCTGCTAAATTATTTTTGTTTTGGCTTTGTACATTATTATTCTACCCGAATCCAAACTTCTCGGGAAAATATACGTTTGAAACCTATCTACTCTAAGAGCTGTCTCAATCAATCAAAAAAACACAATCAGGAGAAAGGCGAATAAGTTAAGGCTTGCTTATTTCATACAATGTGGGTGATCTTCTTTTCTTTCCCCAATTTTTCTCGGTCAGGCCTCACGAAGTAATCCTTTTGATATCCGGGGAATAAACTGTGAACGGCAGGGTCGATTTCATATGAAGTTCCCTCAAGCCGCAGGTTAGGATTGTAATAATCATCCCCCTTCAAAAGAAAGTGCCACCATCTTTCTCTGAATTTCCAGATTTCAGAATGAAACCGGCGGATTTTCTCCGGTGAATCTTCATATCCGCGAGTTTTTGATTCATAATGATATAGTTCTGCAAAAGGCGTCCAGATGTTCAAATACCCAGCCTGCAGGCTTTTCAGACAAATATCCACATCCCCGAACGCCAGGCGATAATTTTCATCAAAACCGTGTATTGCTTCAAAGATTTTTTTTCGCATCATTAAACAAGCCCCTGTTACCGCGGAAACATTGCGGGCCGTCTGCAGCATTTGGTAGTATCCGGGAGCGTCCCGTTGCACCATGTGGAAAGCATGTCCAGCAATTCCGCCATAGCCAATGATGACACCGGCATGCTGGATCGTATCATTCGGATAATATAATTTTGCGCCGACGATTCTTGTTTCCGGACGGATGGCATATGCCAGCATTCGTTCCAGCCAGTCCGGAGTGATCACCTCCATGTCGTTGTTCATAAACAGAAATACGTTGCCGGAGGCAAAATTGACCGCAAAATTATTAATTTTTGAAAAATTAAATGCTTCGGAATAAGTCAGAATGCGGATATTTTGATATCTTTTGAGTGTTTTGTAAAGTGCGAATGTTTTTTCCTCGATGGAATGGTTTTCGACGATCAGAATTTCATAATTATGGTATGTGGATTGATTGACGATTGAAGAAATCAATTTCTGGAGGTCGTCTGCCTGATCACGACTTGGAATAATAATGGATACCCGATCGTTTCCGTCGATAGAATAGATGGGTCTGTACATCGCTGGCACAGAACCGGGAACGACTTCTGCAGCCAAGCCTGACCGCTGAAGATGCTCCCGCACTGCTTTGATTCCGGCTTCTGATGCGTACTCTTTTGCTTCAAGGCTATCCGCAGTAGACCCTGGAATAGCACGCCAATGATAAAGGATTTGAGGGATATGCGCGATGAAGCGGGATTTTTCGATACTGCGCAGCACCAAATCAAAATCCTGGGCGCCTTCAAAATTATCACGGATCCAGCCTATTTGATCCCCCAGAGTTTTTCGGATAACAAAAAAATGGCAGAGGTAGTTGATTACCCGAATGTATTCAGGTGAAAATGCCGGTTTGAAGAAGGGATCAAACCGATTTTGTCCATCCTTTGAAATTTTATCCCTATCTGAATATAACAGGTCGCATTCCGGATTTTCGTTAATGGTTTTCACGACTGAATAGAGCGCGAAAGGTGCGAGCAGATCGTCATGGTCCAAAAATCCAACAAATTCTCCGTTGGCGATGGAGATGGCGGCGTTGGTGTTGCCGGCGATGCCCCGGTTTTCTTCCAACGAGAGGACCTTGATCCGGGCGTCTTTTTCTGTATATTCATTCAGTACGGCTTGAATTTCCGGGATATCCGGACTGCCGTTTGCCAGGCAGAGCTTCCAGACCGGATAAGTTTGTGATATGACCGATTCGATCATCTCGCGGAGGATTTTGAGCGGAGTTTGGTAGATTGGGGTAACAATACTGATACATGGGCGTTGGAGGAGAGACCAATGTTCGATTTCCTGTCTCTGTTCTGCCAATTCATTTTGAGAGGGCTCATTGTTGATGATCCAAGTCCTATAGAGATCAAAGTTCCTGATTTTGTCAGGATTTCCGATTAACAAGCGATAAATTTTTCCTAAAAGATGTCTGCGGCGGCTATTGGCCGGGCACAATTTAGATAAGATTTTCATCAACAACGGGAGGATGGAGAATTTGGCTGCAGGGAAAATATGATTGACCGGGTTTATTCCACTTACATTCTTGAAATTCTTATCATTTGTGCTCTTCATAAATTGCCCGTTTGAAAAAATGATGAAGGTATCTTGCTTATTTTAATCGGTCTTCATGAAAAAGATGTGGTGTAAACAATGTCTGTGATCACAACCGGAAACGATAAAAAATTGTGGGGACAAAATTCTTCTGGCGAAAGGTACGTTCCTCAAAATTCAAATTTCTGTCATTGGATTTGATC
>CALAEB010000547.1 GCA_937890875.1 uncultured Anaerolineaceae bacterium
ATGCGGTTTTTCAAAGAAAGCACTACAGATAAAGTGCTGGCTGCCACAAAAATTCCGGTCATCATCTGCAAATAAACCCGGCAATTCAAAATAGGAAAAAGATACTTTATTGTTCTTTTGTTTTCAGTGAAATGGAAAACAAAAGAACAACAAACTTTCCGTTTTATTCGGATTGGATTATATTCTGATCGGAATTCCCTGACTGTTTCAGACAGATTGTTCCGCGGGCTTCCCGCCGGCATCCTTTTCCAGCGCACAGATCAGAACGAATTCTTCCCGGATGATCATTGACTGTCCAAAGCCTGCGCAAGCGCAATCGCGCCGCAGGCTCCGGACCGGTTCCCCAATGCGGGCGGGGTGATATATTCATCGATATGTTCCAATATCATCGGATGTTTTACATAATTATTCAGCAGGCGGAGCACTTCCTGATGGATTAATGGAAATAACTGTTTTTGTTCCATGACGCCGCCGCCGAGCACAATTTTCTCAGGCGAAATTTGGCAGATCTGCGAAACACAGGCCTGGGCCAGATATCCGGCGATAATTTTCCAAATCGGGTGATCCTCCGGCAGTTCCTGCGCCGGTTTCCCAAACCGGGCCTGGATGGATGGACCGCAGCAAAGCCCCTCCAGACAGTTACCGTGATATGTGCAGAATCCATCGTACGGATCCTGTTCCTTATCCTGACGGACCAGAATATGTCCTCCTTCAGGATGAACCAGTCCATGAACGGGAACGCCGCCGATGACAACGCCGGCGCCTACGCCGGTGCCGATTGTATAATAAACCAGGCTGTTCACGCCTTTCGGGTTGCCCCATTTATATTCAGCTAGTGCGGCGCCATTGACATCGGTGTCAAACCCGACCGGAAGATCCAGTTCTCTTTCCAGAACACCGACAACTTCCGTAAATCCCCATCCGACTTTCGGCGTTGTCGTGATATAGCCATAGGTCGGAGATTTTTTATCCAGATCAAGCGGACCAAAGCAACTGACGCCGATGGCCGATAAATGGTATTTCTCTTTTTGTTCTCTGAAAAATTCAACGGTCCTGGTGAGCGTTTCTTCCGGCGTTGTGGTGGGGAAACGGATCTCCGAAACATAATTTTCAGGGTCCGCCGCAACCGAACAGACAAATTTTGTCCCCCCGGCCTCAATTGCTCCATAATATTTCATCATAGTTTTTGCTCCTCTGATTATGCGCTTTTAAGAATTTGAAATCCCGGTGCGCTTCTGTAACCTGATGTTTATAAAGATCTTTCTCTGTAAAACATACCGACCGATCCGGTCCGTCTGCATGATCCGGATTGGGAATCGGCAATTCAAAAATTGATGGAAGTGTCAAACAGGAATCGGCAGTGTTGAGCCGCCGAACGGCATTGCCAAAACCTGCGCATTCCCCCCGTATTTCTCAATGAGCTGATCCAGCGCGGATTGCGCATCTGTCGCAGGCTGCAGATGGATTTTCCGGACAAAATCCGGTTCCAACTCGGAGACCAGGATAATTTCCGCCTGTTCCATTACCATGGCGATAGCTGCCGCTTTGTGCCCGCCCAGAATAAATTCCTGTTGAATATGCGTGATCATATCCGAAGGATGTTCATGGGACAGCATCCAGTTTTCAAAATGCTTTTCTCCCAATCCCTCTTTTGCGGAAGCAAGCCATAGAATTGCGCCGCCCTGACGGATGGCATGACTTGCGTTGTCCAACGCTTTCTGTGCCTGGTAAAGGTTGATATCTTTGGGGAATCCACCGGAAGAAACAATGACAATATCCGCTTTTTTGGCGATTTTAATTCCGTAGATCTGATCCAGAATAGCGCAGCCTTTCCGGTGTGCTGCCTGATAATGACCCGCAACGCAGGCCCGGATCACTTTGTGCTCGTCCAAAATGACATTCACGATAAAATCGATCGGTTGGAAAGCGATTGCGTCTTCGATATCCTGCCGGACGGGGTTGCCGGTGATCCTGCCGGTCGCGGCCTCCGGCTCAGTCATTCGGCTGTGATTGGCCTGGATCGCCTCCCGTGTCGAGACTCCCGGCATGATCGCTTTCGCGCCGCCGCTGTAACCGGCAAAATAATGATATTCGATATTCCCCAGGCAAATCCGGCGATCCGCTTCCGCGACCGGACGGAAAATATCTACCGGTGTGCCGTTTTGCGTAAGACCGAGACGGACAAAATCATCAACGGAATCCAGGCAGCGAAAACGCTTAACCATCGTTTCGCCGACCAGTTTTATTTTCTCTTCCTCCGTGTGGGCACGGTGGCTTCCGAGCGCAAATACGATTGTGATGTCTTTATCCGGAATTCCAGCTGTTTCCAGCTCTGAAATTACAAAGGGGAGTACTTTTTGAGACGGCATCGGGCGGGTGATGTCACTGGTAATGATGACAACGCTTTCCTCCGGACTGACGATTTCACGCAGTCGGCGGGAACCGATCGGATTTTCAAGCGCAGCGGACAGAATGTCTTCCTCACGCCCGGTCTCTGCGGCAGGGTTTGCTTTCAGGATGCCCAGCAGGTTTTTGTCCGGTACATCAAGGATAATTTCTGAATTTCCAAAACCAAACGGTATTTTCATGCTGCCTCCTGAAAAGCGATACGATGTTGGAGCATCCGGGTGCTTTTTCTGATAACCAGTTTCGGTTCCAGCAAGATATGTTCGATCGGGCTTTCAGGACCGGCCTCAATCCGGTTGATCAATGTGTCCGCCGCCAGCGAACCCATCTGCATTCTCGGCTGGGAAACTGTCGTCATCTGAATCTGCGGCAGCGCCGCAAAATAGACATCATCAAATCCGACAACGCCGAACGCATCTGGCACCTGAATGCCTGTTTCCCCCAGATATTGGAATACGCCCAGCGCGATCAGATCATTGCCGCAAAACGCCGCATCCGGCGGCTCATCCATTTCCATCAGCGTCTGAATCTGTTTGTATCCGTGCTCAATCGAGAAGGGACCAAATTTTATCATTTGCTCAGAGAGATCAAGCCCTCGCGCCTGGAGTGCCTGACGGAATCCTCTCAGCCGGTCCGAATTCGATCTGGACGCGAACGCTCCTCCGATAAACGCGAGCTTTTTGTATTGGCAGGCGATCAGGTGTTCCGCTGCCTGTCTGCCGCCGGAGATATTATCAATTTCGATATAACTGAGACCCTCCGCAATCAGATTCGCAATCATGACCGCAGGTATGTTCAGTTCAAGATAACGGTCCGGGCTCCTGTCGGCCGGTTTGAAGATAATTCCATCCACGCGCTGATCCTGAACCATTTGCAGCTGTTCTTCTTCGATCTCCGGATCCCAGTTTGTGCTGCAGAGAAAGGTGTTATATCCCCGTTTGTAAGCTGCCTCATTGACCGACAGGGCGATATCCGCGAAAAACGGATTGGAGATATCCGGGACAATCAAAGCGATGGTATTTGTCTGATTCGTTTTTAAGCTTCGCGCATGGATGTTGGGCCGGTAGCCCAATTCCTTGGCAGCCTGGAGCACTTTTTCCCGCGTATGCGCGTTGACGCCGCTGCGGCCATTAAGCGTCCTAGAAACTGTAGCATAAGAGACACCTGTGATTTCAGCAATGTCCTTAATCGTGATATTGGGCATCAGATTCCATCTCTCTTCAGGAACTCAGGATTCGGCCGTTCAAATTTCAAAAAATTGCCTTATGGGCTTTTTGTTATCCACCGATAACCCAAAAGTATAAGCCCATCTTTATTTTACCAAAATAGGCTTCCCGGTTTCGAATCCGGCAATTTTAAGATATAAATCCTTCCGAATAAAAGAGAAGGTCTGTGGTCATCCGGTTTTCCGCGCAAAGTGCGGAAACCGGATGACCACAGATTCTAAACTGCTTTTATTTTATGGAAATCGCTTTTCGGGCGGCTGAAATGATATCTGCGGCCGTCAATCCATAAACACCGGCCAGATATTCCGGCGTGCCCACCTGGCCGAATTCGTCTTTCACGCCGACCCGGATGACTGGCGTCACGTAGGTTTCGGAAAGATAGGCGGCTACTGCCGCTCCCAAACCGCCGACAATGTTGCCGTTTTCGGCCGTAACGATTGCGCCGGTCTTTTTGGCGAATTCAAGCACACAGGCTTCATCCAACGATTTAATGGTGAACATATCAATGACTGCGGCGGAGATACCTTCTTTTTCTAATTCGACAGCTGCCTGGAGCGCTTCCGCGACCATCATCCCGCAGGCAATGATGGTTACATCTTTTCCATCCCGCAGCACATTGGCCACACCCGGCTCAAACGTTGAATCTTCCGAATAAACGGCCACACAATTTTTCCGGCTCAACCGGCAATAGGTCAAGCCTGGCCGGTCTTTGAGCTTCGGCAACAGGGAGGCTGTCATCGCGCTGTCGGTAAATTCGATCACTGTGGCATGCGGAATTGCCCGGTAAAGACAAATGTCTTCAAAAGGCATGTGTGTCCCGCCGTTATACGCGGCTGTCACCCCCGGGTCGGATCCGATGATCCGGACATTGTTCTTCGCATAGGCGATGGAAATAAAAACCTGGTCGTAGCAGCGGCGGGCTGCAAACGCCGCGAAGGTATGGGCAAAGGGTTTCTTTCCGACAGCGGAAAGTCCGCCGGCGACACCCATCATGTTGGCTTCCTGGATACCGACCTCAATGACCTGGTTGGGCAGCGTGTTTTCCAAACCTGAGGTGCCGATCGAATTCATCAGGTCCGCGTCCAAATAGACGACCTGCGGATCTTCTTCCAGCATTTTTCGGATAGTGGCGCCAAAAACATTTTTTCCGGCTTTTGCTTCTTTTTCACCGTTATAAATACATTGAAACATGGCTTTTCTATCCTTCCTTTTCCTTCTTTAATTGCACAATAATTTCATCCGCGAGTTCCGCTGTAATATTTACATGATGGTTCAGCTCGATCGCTTCAATCTGTTTCACCCCGCTGCCTTTGACCGTGTCGAGCACAATTATTGCCGGCCGGTCTCCCTGCTCTTTCTGTGTTTCGAGAATGGTCTCCCGGATCAGGTCAGGGTCATCTCCCTTAATTCTTTTTGCGTACCAGTTGAAACTCCTGAATTTTTCAGCCGGATCTTCCAAATCGCAGATATCGGCGGTATATCCGTCCAACTGCCGCTTGTTATAGTCGAGGAATGCGATAAAATTGCCCAGTTTATGGTGCGCGGCGAATAATGCCATCTCCCAGACCTGCCCTTCCTGACATTCACCGTCTCCGAGGACCAGGTAAACACGCGTATCTTTTCCGGATAATTTCAGCCCCAGCGCCATGCCGCAGGCTGTCGAAGCGCCTTGGCCCAGTGAACCGGTGGTCATGTCAATTCCGGGAGTCAGATTCCGGTCACAGTGGCTTGGGAGGGTTGTCCCATTCTGGTTCAGTGTCTGCAAAACAGACAGCGGAAAATATTTTTTTAAAGCCAGCGTCGCATAAACAGCCGGTCCTGAATGTCCTTTGGATACAACCAGGCGATCGCGGTCTTCCCAGGATGGATTCTTGGGGTCGATTCGCAGGATACCTCCATAAAGCGCCGCCAGACAATCCGTGATGGAGAGTGAACCGCCGAGATGCCCAAAGCCGCGGGTTTTAAACTCTTCCATCTGCTGAATACGGATATCGGTTGCAAATTCTTTTAAGGGCGTGAGCATATTTTTGATCCTTTCAATTTGCATTTTTCAGTATATCGGAAAAAATTCCGGAATTACTTTCGTAAGCTTTTTCCATCGCCTGGATCAGCGGCAGTTTCTTCCCGGATAGGAACCGGATCATCGCGCCGCCGCCGGTACAGACATAACTGATCTTGCTGAGTTCAATAAACCGGTGGGCTGAGCTGATGGTATCCCCTCCGCCGATAACTGAATATCCGTCGGAATCGGCAATCGCCTGCCAAACACCGCGGGTTCCTTCTTCAAACAGCGGGTTTTCGTAAACGCCCGCCGGACCATTGGCAAAGATGGTTTTTGCATCGGCGATAATTTTCGCATAGTCATTAATAGTTTGTCGCCCAATATCCGGATAAAGCGTTTCTTTCGGCATCTCCTGAATGCCAATTTCAACCCGTGCGCCATCCTTTTCGTATGCGATGTCAACCGGCATGGCGATCTTACCGGGATAATCTCGCAGATACCCTTTGGATTCCTCAACGAATCCGAGCAGATCCCTGTCCTTGAGGAATTGAACGGTTTTTTCACCGACATCAATACCGGAAGCCAGCAGCATAACCAAACCGGTTACGCCGCTGGTGAGAATCTTGTCGGCGGTCCCGTTTTGCAGGACTGTTTTCATCATTCCGAAAGCGTCGGAAATTTTTGCGCCGCCCAAAACGAATACGGCCGGTTTTTCAGCTCCGTGCAGAACGTTCGTCAGCGCTTCATACTCTGAAAATAACAGCGGGCCGGCCGCGGCGGGGAGCAATTCCTGAAACGCAACCATGCTCGGCGAATTCCGGTGCGCCGCGGAAAAGGCTTCGTTCACGTAAAGGTCAAAGAGCGGGGCCAGTTTCCGGACCACCCACGTTGTTGTGTATTCTTCCGCGGTCAGCTTGACGTCTTTTTCAAACGTGGAAACTTCTTCGGTCAGGTAGCGCAGATTTCCGAGAATGACAATCTCACCCGGCTGAAGCGTTTTCACCCGCTCAATGGCTGTCGGTCCGCAGACGTCATCCAGATATTCCACTGATGTGTTTAACAATTCGGACAGCCGCACGGCATGTTCTTCCAAAGCGACCAGATTCTGATAATCCAGCGTATCCCCCTGATGAGCGATAATCGCGATTGCCGCTCCGCCGGTGATCAGTTTGCGGATCACCGGAACTGTTTTCACAATCCTGTCATCGTTAGTTATTTTTTTTGTTTTGGGGTCGATCGGGGAATTAATATCCGGGCGAAGGAGTACTTTTTTCCCGGCCAGCGGAATTCCCTGAAGCGAGCGCATCTTTATTTCCATTTTCCGATTCCCAGATATTCGTTTGTTTTGTGGACGCCTTCCGCCGGATCCTTCTGCATTTCGCAGGCTGCCCGAATCCCATCGATTGATTCGGGAATCGTTACGGATTCCTGTGGAATATTGATGGCGAACATCACATCATTTCCGCTCTCAACGATGCTGTCTTCCCAGAGGCCGATTTCGTACATATCCCCGCGCGGATTCCCCAGGTCGCGGGCATAGCGGAAGAAGGAGGCGTTCCCCAGAAAACCATCTTTGATGCTGACGACCCGGATACGGTCATGTTTCAAAAAGGAATTCAGCGCCATCTCTTTGCTGATTTTTTTCTTTCCTGTCGCAAGGACAGTGATAATATGACCGTGCGTGACCGGTGTGTGGACCAGAATTCCGGTCGCGTCGATGTGAGGCATGATCGTCATCAGGTCAACTGCCTGATGGCTGGGCGCTTTTTCCATTTGCAGCGCATTGGTCAACCCGCGGTGATAATCACCGGGATCGGCGACCCGGCGGATGATCGTAATCGCCACTTTTTCCAGGCCATAGGCTTTATCCAGACAATCCACTGCCCGGATCAGCCCGGTTGTGTTGCAGGATGTCAGCTTTAAAAATTGTTTCCCGATCCCTTTTTCATAATTTGCATATCCATGAAAAAAGACATCCGCGACCGAGTTTTTCTCGCCGCCCTGGAAAATTGCTTTTTTATTGTATTTTTCGTACAGTTCTTTGTTTTTCGCGCCGACTCCCGCACTGGTTGCGTCGAGGATAATATCGCATTTCTGAACCAGATCTTCCAATGTGCCGCTGACCGGAATTCCGAGTCTTTCAAATTCGGGCAAATTATCGTTGATTGCGAGATAAAGCGCGTAGGGCATTCCTTTTTCTTTCAAAGCGCGGACTGCCAAAGTCGGCGCCACATCGGCTACGCCAACCAGTTCCATATCTTTCTGCAATGCGACACCGTCAGCCAGTCTTTGACCGATAACGCCATATCCGCTTACTCCAACTTTTATCATTGA
>CALAEB010000548.1 GCA_937890875.1 uncultured Anaerolineaceae bacterium
GACAATTTGATGCCGGGTGATCGGCATTAGCAACAAACCCGCCACGTTTTTCCTTCCCCAAAAATCCAGCAGCCAGACTGATTCATCCTGGGAAGTCACCCCGCCTGTTTGATATATCTTCTCGATCTGTTCTTTTTTGACCTTGCGCTTCATATCCCGCACTGTAAGCCCGCGGATTATCATCCGGGTCTGGCTGCCAACCTGATTTCGATATTCAAATAGGCTTTGAAGATCGAGATTTTTGCTCAGTTCAATAATTTCCGCGTCCGACATTGCGTTTCCCGTATCGGTTACAGACACGTTCATTTTCTCTTTCCAGTCCTCATCAAAGATCTGTTCCTGCTCAGCAATCAGCATGTTGGCCACAATATCTTCAATCCGCGCAATATGCCATATATTCCAGGCAAGCGTGACATCTTTAACCGTCGGCATAATGACATATTTGTCTTCCGGGATCCCGTTGAAAATCTGGTCCGCATAAGTAGCCGCAGGCGCGTCGCTCACAGACGACGAATGAACAATTGCGTGAAGCTGCAGCGTCAACGAAATCGATTCTTCAAAGCAGTCCGCTTTTTTAATAATCTCACGCAATCGCGCGTTGCGTGGATTCCAGTCAGCAGTTAATCGAAACATGAGGGAGGTCACCTTTCCGCAGATCCGCTGAATTTTTTTCTTCCGAAATGTTAATAAACTATACTACACAAGGCCGCAACAAACCGGGAATTCAGCGTTTAAAAATAAACGCAGCCAAAAGCAGTGAAACAGCGATAAAAATGATGCGAAAGATTTTTTTAAAGCGCTTATTTACTGTTTCTTGAAGAACCAGTGAGCGGGCATGCGTTTTTCCCCGCAAAAACAAAAAAACTCCCATTCATGAAAGGAGTTTTTTTTGAAAAAGTGTCAGAATTTTCAGGGGAGGCTGGTGGGGGTCGAACCCACAACCCTCTGATCCACAGTCAGATGCTCCGCCATTGAGCCACAGCCTCCGTAAAGCTTCATTAGTATACCATAATTCAAGAAAATGTCACGAATTTCGGCTGTCCCGCCAGCATTTCGAGATACAGGAATCGCTTTCGATATAAAAAGGGAAACTTGCGGTTATGTGTTTTTTATGCAAAAACACAGCCACGGTATTTTCTTGCCAAAATTCGAACTGCCGGCTATCGTCCCAACAGCCCCTATTATGGGCAGGCGGAAAAGGTTGTTTTCACGCAAAATCCATAGCCACAGGAAAAAGATTTGTCAAAATCCGAAAATCAGCCCACGTTACCAATGCTGTCAAGCGCCTGTTTCAGATCACCGATCAGATCCTCAACATCTTCGATACCAATCGACAAACGCAGCGTATCCTCATAAACCCCGGCTTTTTCCTGATCTTCTTTCAGCTGACCGAAATGGGTTGAGGTGGCAGGATGCACAATCAACGACTTCGCATCCCCGACATTCGCCAGAAAATCAAAAATCCGCACATTCCGCAGGACTGTTTTTGCCGCTTCCAAACCGCCCTTCAGCCGGATGGAAAGAATTGCGCCGGCCCCTTTCGGCAAGTATTTCTCCGCCAGCGCGTGATAAGGACTGTCCGGCAGTCCGGGGTAAGAAACGGATAAGACTTGCGGATGGTCCGCCAAAAATTCCGCAATCTTCTGCGCGTTTTCGACGTGCCGTTCCATCCGGAGTGAAAGCGTCTCGATCCCCTGCAGGATATAAAAAGCGCTGGTGGGGCTGAGATGGGCGCCCAGATCGGTCAGAAAACGGATCTTGAGCCGTTTGACAAACATCGTCCGGTCAAGCGAATCCCTGCCGATCTTCTCCGCATATTCCTCGTAGAAACTTTCAAATTGCGGGAATTTTCCGTTCAACCAGGGGAAACCGCCTTTTTCGACCACCATCCCGGCGATCGTCGTCCCATGACCGGCAAGATATTTGGTACCCGAATAAATCACGATATCTGCGCCGTGTTCAAACGGACGAAGCAAATAGGGCGTAGCGAAGGTGTTATCAACAATCAGCGGAATGCCATGCTCATGAGCCAGTTCGGCAATCGCTTCAAGATCGATAATATTCATTCCCGGATTTCCCAGGCTTTCCACAAAAATGGCCTTCGTCCTTTCATTAATAGCACTTTTATAGGACGCGATATCGTCCGCCTTTTCCACAAATCTCCCGGATATGCCATATTCAGGCAGGATCTTTTTCAGCAAGGTGATTGCCCCGCCGTAAAGTGTCGGCACGGCCGCAATTTCGTCCCCTTCTCTGGCAACATTGAGGAATACATTCGAAATCGCCGCCATCCCGGAGCCCAGGCCCAGCGCTTCGCTTCCGCCTTCCAATGAGGTAAGGCGTTTTTCGAGCACGCTGGTCGTCGGATTTGAATAGCGGACATAGGAATGCCCTTCTTCCTCAAAACCGAACAGCCGGCTGCAGCGGTCAAAATCACCTAACTCGAACGCCACGGTCTGATAAATCGGAACGGCTTTCGATCGATAATGTTCCGCGGGATTGTATCCGGCGTGCAGTTGTCTTGTGGTAAAACCTAAAGTTTCATCAGCATATGCTTCATAACTCATTGGGAATCAACCTCGTACTTATTTGATAGATCGGATCAAAAATCGGCACAGAACGGTTCCGGTACCGATACGGGAGAACGGATTATCCTATTTTGAAATCCTGTGCTTCCGGAGATGCGCCTTGGATATCCTCGCTTCATTGATATGGCTCATGAATGAAAAAACACGAAAAAACAACCGACCCGCAGTGCATCTTTTCCAAATTTCGAACGTCTGGCTTTCATTAAAACTGCCCGCGGAGATAAGCGGTCAGATTTTGTAAATGGAATGATACCTTTGTTATCGATTTTGTGGAGAAAACCGGAAGAATAATGACGGTTTCCTCTTTCATACCGCCAGAAAACCGGGTCCGATAGTGCCTGACAAAGAACTTTCCGGCACTATCGGACAAATCGAGCGGGAACCCGGCGGCTGAGAGAAGCTGCCTCATACAACCGGAACGCGCGGCGCGGTTTCCCATGTTGATTATTTTTTACTGAAGAGAAGCATAAAATCCGGCGGCCACGTCCTCATATTCTTCTTTGTCGATATCGACTTTGGCATTCAACGAAGTAATCGTGGCCGTATCGATCTTTTCATTCACAGCGTTCAATATCTCAGCGATTTCCGGATTCGCATCCGAAACGGATTTGCGAACCACCGGAGCAATGTTATACGGAGGCCAGACGTATAGATCATCTTCCAGCAATGTAAACTGCGGATCAGTCAATTGTCCTTCCGTCGTATAAGCCGGGGCAACATCCGCCTCGCCGTTTTTCAAAATCTCATATTTCAGACTGTTATCATAGACTCTGGAAGAAAGCCAATTAAATTTCCCATAGACCTTTTCCAGTCCGGGGATTCCATCTTCCCGCAAATCAAATTCGCCCTGTGAAGCAAAGCGGAGTTTGTCCGCGTTTTTCTGGAGATCAGAAATTGTGCGAATGTCATATTCTTCGGCGGCGCTGGTCGTGATCACCAATCCCTGCCCGTCGTTCGCGCTGGCGTAATCAAGCCACACCAGATCAAACTGCTTTTCGTATTCCGCTTTCACGGTATCATATACCTTTTGCGGATCCGTTTCCAGCGGGAGCTGCAAAACGGCCAGCAGTCCCGTCCCGGTATACTCCGGATAGAGATCAATCTCATCATTAACCAGTGCCGTGTGCACCAATGAGCTGGCAAGACCGAATTCGCGTTGAATTTCGAATCCGGCATCTTCAAGCGCCAATGCATAGATCTCCGCCAATATATAATTTTCCGTGAAATCTTTTGACCCGATCCGGACCACGGCTTTTCCGTCCTGAGCCTGAGCGGGCAAAACAAAACCGGCGAATAGGCCTATGACGGCAACAATCAGCAAAAAAGCAAAAGTTCTTTTAAAAAAACTGGTATTCATAATTATCCTCACAACGAATTGTTATTCCTGACGATCGGCAGATCCGCTATGCTGAACTTCCGAATTCCAAAGAAAGGTTCAGGAAAGCGTTCAGCAGCCGATGGGTTTGTTCCCGAATACCCTCCGGTCAGATCACCAGGTGGTACCGACGGGAGCCGGTTGCCGCAGTTGATGACGTTGGAGTCAATAATAAAAAAAATGATTCCTCAAATTGTCATCCGCGGCGAATTCATTCGATAATTTTTGCGCTGATGCGCAGACGCATGCCCATAGGCATCATTTTCCTCTTTTTCGTTTCACGGCGAATCGGTTGAATGCGTCCGTTCATCTTTTCACTCCTTTCTTCTTGTATTGTCGGATTTTTCATCCGCCGGCAAATCCATTGGGTCATCCGTTGTTGTGATAAAAAAACGGAGTCTTTCATTCCTGAGAGACTCCGTCCGTTTTTTCGGTATTGCAAAAAAAGCGATCAGAACGGATTCCCTCGCTTGTTTTCCATAACCATCATTGAACGATAAAGATTTGTTTTCATTCTTCTGAAATTATAGTGAAATAAGATCCGCTGTCAATGGAGATTCCGAAAGATATTATTCCGGAAAAAGATGATTCAACGAGATTCAGATTTTTCGAAATCCATTTCTATCTGAAAGAGGCCCATTCGGGCCAGGCCGTTCACAAAGAAATCAACCGCGGAAATGATGATATTTGACAGGAACGCGCAACTGCACAGAGCAATCCGGAACGCCATGACAAAAATTTTTAGGGGGTGCAGAATTCTGCGCCCCCTGTTCAGAAATTGAGGCTAAGACCATAGCCGGCATACGATCGTACTGCGATTCAGTATCGATTTCAAATTCTGAACGTCATCACAAAAAATCGATGCCGGCTGAATCTTCATTGCATAAATCTGACGGAGCAGATTTCCGGAGATGCGCCATTCGCACCAGGCGTATCAGCCGGCAGAACCTGCCTCATCCGACAGATGGATCACAACGTCGGTTGCTGTGCCATCAGATTCAGACAACGTGACGGTCAGGTTACTTCCGACCGCAATGTCGTCCGCCGTCCCTTCCGACGTCTCATTGCCATTCCGAATCGTGATACTTACCGTATCCGCAAGCGTGATCACCTGCTCTTCACCTTCCGGCGCACCCCCGCTCTCCTGGCCTTCGACGGGGCCGCCGGCCGGAGGTTCCCCGCTTCCACCGCCGGGACCGCCCGCAGGCGCTTCACCGCCCGGAGCGCCCTGTCCACCTTGCTCCGGTCCCATCCGGACCGACAAGGTAATTTCGCTTCCATTAATTGCCGTCACTTGCCCGGTCAGCCGATTCCCGTCAGGCATGCCTTGATAGATCACAACTGCTGTCGCCACACCATCCGTCAACGTAACGGTCAGGATACTTCCGATCTCAATGTCAGCGATTGTCCCCGCTGCCGTTTCAATGCCGTTTTGAAGCGTAACGCTTGCGGTATCCGAAATCGTGATCACCTGCTCTTCACCGGTCAGCATAATTCCGCCGCCTTGTCGATCACCAAAGCCGCCGGCAGGGAGCTCCGTTCCCGCACCGCCGGGTTCACCGGCAGGAGCGCCTCCGTCCGATGCGCCGGAACCGCCTGCCGGCGGTTCTCCGCCCGGAGCTCCCGCTTCCGCCATGTCCGGAATGGTTCCAATCGCCAACGTGACTGAAGTTCCATCCACCGCCGACACCTGACCGGTCAGACTATTTTCGTCAGCGTCCGCCGCTGCGCCTTGAATGCCCGACCCGGCCAGTACAAATACCGACAAACAAACACAAATTAGCACTACTGTAACTTTTTTCTTCATATTTACTGCATTTCCTTTTTTATGATTTTTTTCATATCCGTATCTTATCGCCGCGCAGACTTCCTTATTAATCTTTTTCGGCAGGCTCTTCCGGAAATTCGGAAGGGCCATTTTTTGTATAACGATCGGATATGTCAGGAATCTTTCGATTCCTTTTGGCAAATTTTTCAGCAATGAAGACCGTCTGATAAAAAGTTTGCCGATCCACAAAGGATAGTTTTCACTATCTATTTCTCAGTATATTCCCAACCGGCAGGCATGAAATTAAACATTTCATTAAAAGCAAGCGTTTAAGCTTATGATCCGGTTAAATTCAGTTATCCGGAACATTTCAGCTGTGATGTGGAAGGCCGGGTAAACAACGGTTATTCATAAAATGGGAACGATTCTTTCTGAAGGACAGACTGCCATATTAACAAAAGAAATTCAGTATCACATAATTTTCTGCCAACTTTTTTTTATGCTATAATGACGCGATTGATTCAGATATTCAGACAAGTAAGTTTATATTGAGAAATGGGGCGCCAACCCCTCATCATTTAAACCTGACAGGTATTTGTTAATTTTAAATTTAATTCACTGTTTATAACGGGAACCGTTGCTTCCGCAAGGTTTCCGGGTTTTCATATTTTTTAACGCAATCCGGAAAATTGAGAGGAGGGAATCCAGTTAAACGAATAACGAATGACATGTTTTGTATCATTATCGTCGTCAATATGTTTGGAATCATAACGAATGAAAGAGGAGCAAATGAAACAGCATCGAAAATTATTCATATCGGGGCTTTGCCTGGTATTATTCCTGGCATTTTACCTCCCGGCCGCGGCCGCAGATGAAATCAAAATCGGAGTCAACGCGGAACTGACCGGCAGCGTGCCCGTCGTCGGCGAATCCTCAAAAAACGCGGCGGAACTGGCCGCGAAAGAGATCAATGATGCCGGCGGGCTTGAAGTGGCCGGCACGCCGTACACCATTAAATTAACCATTGAAGACAATGAAGATAAAGCCGAATCCGCCGCCGCCGCGTCGCAAAAACTGGCGACCTCCGGCGTGATCGCGATGATCGGCCCCAATGCCAGCCGAAACGCGATCCCTGCGGCGGTCATTGCGGAATCCAGCCAAATGATCATGATCAGCCCCTGGTCCACCAACGCCAAAACCACGCTTGACGAAAAAACCGGCGAACCGAAGAAATACGTCTTCCGGGCTGCCTTCATCGATGATTTCCAGGGTCAGGTTGCCGCCAAATTCGCTATCGAAACCCTCCAGTCCGCAAAACCGGCTGTGCTATATGACGTAGCCTCGGAATACAATAAGGGTATCGCCGAAGTTTATAAAGCGACTTTAGAAGCGGAAGGGATAACACTCGTCGCATTCGAAAGCTATACCTCCGGAGACAAAGATTTTTCCGCTCAGCTGACCAAAATCGTCGAAGCAGGTGCAGACAGTTTATTCCTGCCAAACTACTATTCCGAAGTTCCGCTTCAGGTCCAGCAGGCAAAGAAATTGGGGTACACCGGCAGTTTCCTCGGCAGTGACTCCTGGGGCTCGCTGGAATTGATAACGTTATGCGGCTCGGGTTGCGGGGGTTCATATTTTACAAC
>CALAEB010000549.1 GCA_937890875.1 uncultured Anaerolineaceae bacterium
GCTGTTTGGCGTGTGCTCCGGATGTCAGTTCCAGTTTTTGGATGAGGCGGAGCAAAGGAAGGAAAAAAGGAATATTCTGTTGGATCAGTTGCAGCGGATTGCCAAATTCCGGCTGCCGGAAGACCTTCTTCAGCCGTATATTGCCTCACCGCAGGCCTGGAACTACCGGAAGTTCATGCGTTTCTTCATTGATGCGGAGGGCGGCCTCTGTTTTCCGACGAATTCTGCCGACGAGTGGGTCCTTGTGGATACCTGCCCGATTTGTTCCGAGGCGATCAACGAACTGCTGCCCAGACTCTCTTTTGATCCCGGCAGCGGCATTTCCCAGGTGGAAATCCGCGAAGGAGACGCGGAAGAGCTGCAGCTGATTTTATACGGTGAATCCGGAAAGCCGGAGACCGAAATCGAGATTGACCTTCCGGTTTCGGTGGTTTATTCCGGCCCGGAGGATTCCTATGTGATGGCTGGAGACAGTACCGTGCTGCAGACAATGGCCGGAATTGAAACAGCCGTTTCGGAAGATAATTATTTCTATCCCAATCCGGCGGTTCTGCAGCGTGTCTGTGAAGAAATTTTGGCATGGCTGCCGGAGAATCCGGTTTATAACGTTCTGAATCTTAATGCCGGGACCGGTTTCTGGAGCAAGTGGTTTGCCGGGAGATGTAAAAAAGTGCTGGCACAGGATGCGAGTGAAAAAAACGCGGAAGATTTTGTCCTGAATTTAAATGAGTTTGAAAATGTGGAGCTTTACATCGGGGAAGCTCAATCGATACTTCCGGGACTGCGGAGTAAAATCAAGCTGGTGATTTGCGAGGCCGGACCATCCGGAATCAACCAGGAAACGATTGCGGGGATTGGGGCCACAGGCGCCGTGACGTTCTTTTATATCGGGCATGACGCTTCAATCCTTGCCCGAGACGCCGCAAGAATATCCGAACAGGGATATCAGCTCAGCAGGATGATTCCATTCGACGATGAACCGCAGACGTCAAAAATTTCTGCGCTTTGTATATTTTCAAAACAGTCATACAGGAGTGAATAAAATGATAGCCTTTTTTTCCCAGTTTTCACCGATTGTTCAGGCTTTGCTGGCAAGCATCTATACTTGGGGTATGACCGCACTGGGCGCGGCCGGTGTTTTTCTTTCAAAAGAAATTTCGAAGAAGACCCTGAATGTGATGCTGGGCTTTGCGGCCGGGGTGATGATTGCAGCCAGTTTCTTCTCGCTGCTGCTTCCGGCGATTGAATCTTCCGAGGGTGGAAATCTTCCCGCCTGGTTTCCGGCGACGGTCGGTTTCCTGCTGGGCGGCGGATTTCTTTGGGCGTTGGATAAATACCTGCCGCATTTGCATATCAATGCGAGTCAGGCGGAAGGGACAAAATCCGGACTGAGCCGGAGTATGCTGCTGGTTCTGGCGATCACGCTGCACAATATCCCGGAAGGATTGGCTGTCGGCGTGGCTTTCGGTGCGGCCGGAGTGCATAATGATCCGACCTTCATTGCGGCTGCTTTTACCATTGCACTCGGTATGGGAATTCAGAATTTTCCGGAAGGACTGGCTGTTTCCGCTCCCTTGCGGGCGGAGGGGCTATCAAGAAGGCGCAGTTTCTTCTGGGGACAATTTTCGGGCTTGGTTGAGCCGCTTGGCGCCGTAATCGGTGCGGCTGCGGTTTATTTTATTCAGCCGCTGCTTCCTTATGCGCTGGCGTTCGCCGCCGGTGCGATGATTTTTGTCGTCTCGGAAGAGCTGATTCCGGAGGCGGAGGCGGACGGTTCCGATATGCCGACATTGGCGCTGATGGTTGGTTTTGCGCTGATGATGGTTTTGGATGTGGCGTTTGGATGATGCGGACATTCGGCTTTTGATATTCGGCTCATAATTGGTTAAGGTGTCAAAAGTCAAATTAGCGAAGCGGAAACTGTTGTACTATTTTTTATTGGGCTTTGCCCAATAAAAAATAGTACAACAAATAACTCCTTTTGGAAAACTTTACCCTTTTAACATCCGAATCATAATTCGAATTGCTGCGGTTATATTAATAGCGGCTGCTTGCGTCTCTCCTGTTTTTATGAAGACAGGAGAGACATTTTTTTTACAATATTTAAAGGCTGATATTTTTTGAAGCACGCTTGACAAATTCAGGAAAGAGTATATACTGTCAATAGTTATTATATACAGTATAAACTGAGGTGGAATGTTGAATATCATACTCACCAACACGGCGGGGACCCCCATCTACGAACAGATCAAGGGACAGATTAAAAGCGCCATCTTTGCCGGAGAACTTCAGGACGGCGAGCAGCTGCCTTCCATCCGGCAGCTGGCCAAAGACCTGAAAATCAGCGTCATCACCACCATGCGGGCTTATACCGATCTGGAACAGGAAGGTTTTGTTGTCAACATTCAGGGAAAGGGCTGTTTTGTACAATTCCAAAATCCGGATTTGCTGCGGGAGCATAAGCTGCGCGAGGTGGAAGAATCCCTGTCGGCAGCCATCAGCGCGGCCAGAATGGCGAAGCTCTCTGAAACGGAGCTGCTGGAAATGTTCAAACTTCTTTTGAAGGAGGATGATTTTGAATAATATTTTGGAACTGAACGGCGTCAGCAAAACTTTTGCGAAATTTGCCTTGAAGGATGTTTCTTTTGCGCTGCCGGAAGGGTTCATCATGGGTTTCATCGGCCGGAACGGGGCCGGGAAAACCACAACAATCAAGCTGATTCTGAACATGCTGAAAAAAGACAGCGGGATTATCCGGGTATTCGGGAAAGATCACGCCCAGTCCGAACAGGAAATCAAGCAGCGGATCGGCGTAGTGATGGATCAGCCGTTTTATGTGGAGGAATGGACGCCGGCGGATCTGGAAAAAGCGCTGTTGCCCTTTTATGCTCAATGGGATCCGGCAAAATATTCCGCGCAGTTGGAGGAATTTGAGCTTGACCGGCAAAAGAAGATCAAAGCGTTTTCGCGCGGTATGAAGTTGAAGCTGATGATTGCGGCCGCGCTTTCCCATCAGGCGGATTTGCTGATTTTGGACGAGCCGACCAGCGGGCTGGATGCGGTGGCGCGGAACGAGCTGATGGAGATCCTGCAAACATTTATATCGGATGAGAACAAGGGAATCCTGTTTTCGACCCATGTCACTTCGGATTTGGAAAAAATTGCCGACTATATTACCTTCATTCAGGACGGGCGCATCGTTTATTCGGACATCAAAGATAATCTGCTGGAGAAATACTCGCTTGTAAAAGGGCCGCTCGGGATCCTGAGCCCGGCGCAGAAAAAACTGATCATCGGTTATCAGGAACGGTCGGTCGGGTTTGAGGGACTGCTTGATCGCGCTGATCTGAGAGAAATGCCGGCGTCGATTCTGGCTGAACCGGGGAATCTGGATGAAATTGTGCTGCGGTTTAATTTGGGAAAGAGAACACATGAATAGCACACTCGCTTGTCTGCGGCTGGATTTTTATACGATCAAACCTTATCGGCGGTCGTTGTATCTGTTGCTCGGATTGGGTTTTGTGATCGGTTTTGTCTTCAACAAATCTGTTTCCACCTTCTCCAGTGTGCTGATGATGGGATTGGTCATCATAACGTCTTATCCGTTTTCGATCGGTGATAAATACGGGTTGGATATCTTTTACGCGACACTCTCAGTGAATCGGCGGGATGTCGTGACGGGCCGTTATCTTTTTGTGATTTGTCTTGAGCTGATCGGTATCGGGTTCGTGTCGCTGATGGTTTGGCTGCTCAACCGGTTGTTTGCGGCGGGAATTCCGTTTTCGGAAGTAATGCTTACTTTAAGCGTGCTGATTGCTGTCAATTCGGTGATGACAGCCTTTCAATATCCGATTTTTTTCAGGCTTGGCTATGCCCGGTCGAAAGCGTATAGTTATATCCCGTTTGTGCTGGTGTTTGTTGTGATCGGCATGCTGCCGACGATAATGAAAACATTCCGTTGGTCGGTAGATTGGGCGGCTGTCGGACAGTTTCTGGAGGCGAAACCATTCCTCTTGATTGGCGTTTCGGCTGCGACGGGGCTGCTTGCGCTGGCGGTTTCCTGGCTTTTGTCGGTCAAGTTCTATGAGGAGCGGGATTTGTAAACGTAAGGATAAAGAGCTGAATCAGCTTTTGGAGAGTTGAAGCAATCTCGCTTAACTAAGCGATAGTTCTAAAAAATGTCAGCAATTCGAAATTTGGACATTCATTTCGAATAAAGAGGCAAAACTTGTTGTTGGTTTGTTGTTGCGCGGAACGCAACAACAAACGAACAACAAAGAGTCCTCCCCATATTTCAAAACGCCGAAAAAAAAGTTTACTTTCATGCCCTTTTTGTTTATAATAAGAGTGTGAAAGTAAGGTAACCCAATGAAAAAATATGAGATGCTGGACTCCCTAGTGCAAAAAAACAATGGTTTTTTGAAGACAGCTGACGCTGTCATAGCCGGGGTTTCAAGGACGTATCTTCGTCAATATGTGCAAGAGAAGGGTTTAGACCGCGTTGCCCACGGACTTTATATGTCGCAGGATGCCTGGATGGATGACATGTACGTTATCCAGGTGCGATACCCTTTGGCAGTGTTCTCTCATGAGACGGCATTGTACCTGCTGAATCTTGCCGAGCGTGAACCTGTTCAATACGCAATTACGTTAAAAGCCGGAGCGAATGCAACGGGACTTACAAAGCAGGGAATCAAAGTCTACAAGATCAAGGAAGCACTATTTGATAAAGGTATCACCGAAGCAGTGTCTCCCGCAGGACACGTTGTAAGGGTATATAATCCCGAACGGACAATATGTGATTTGGTCCGCAGCCGCAGAAATATCGAAATCCAGGATTTACAGGTAGCCATCAGAGCGTATGCTCGGAGTAAAGAAAAGAACCTCCCGTTGCTCATGAGATATGCGAAGTTTTTCTCGGTTGACAAAATTGTTCGCCAGTATATGGAAGTGCTTTTGTGATGATACACTCGTTAAGACAATTAAAAGCACTTGTGCGAAACATGTCAAAAGGCAATAGTAATAAAGCCCTGATCATTATCCGCAACTATGTCATGGGGCGGTTCCTTGAAAGACTTTCTCTTTCTCCATATCGGAATAATCTGATTCTGAAAGGTGGTGTTCTGGTTTCTGCTGTGGTTGGTCTTGATAAACGCTCCACGATGGATGTGGATACTGCCGTCAAGAACCTGTCGCTATCGGTCGAGAGCGCCCGAAAGATCGTTGCGGAGATTATCTCGATTCCGCTTGAGGATGGTATGGCGTTCGAGATAAAGGATGCGGACGGCATTATGGATGAGGCAGATTACGCTGGGGTGCGAATAATGTTGGATACGACGCTGGAAACGATGCATACCCCGCTGAAAATTGATTTCTCTACCGGGGATGTGATTACACCAAAGGAGATTTCGTATTCTTTCCAGCTCCTGTTTGAAAACCGCACCATTTCCATTATGACATACAATCTGGAAACGGTGCTTGCGGAGAAACTGGAAACGCTTATTACCCGTGGTACGGCGAATACCCGCATGAGGGATTTCTATGATATCTATGCTCTTGAAACCCTTCAATCGGACGATATCAATCCTGCTGTGCTGAATAATGCTTTTACCAATACCAGTCGGGAACGAGGTTCGGTGACAGTGGTCAGAGGTGCCGAATTGATTCTGGATGAAGTTGGCACCAGTCCTAAAATAGCAGCTTTATGGAAGAGTTACCAGAACAAATTCGATTATGCTGCCGATGTAAGCTGGGGCGATGTAATGAAGTCGGTCAGAAAGCTGTATGAGCTTGCCACATTACACGGGTCTTGAATTTCTTCCCATAAGTTTTTTTTCTTTCGCGGAAAAACACAAGCAGCCCTATTTTATTCGGAAAGCTTTCTCATTGTTTGAATGCTTGGTGAAAAGAGATCTTGTGTCAAGGAAGAGAAAAAATCGTTATCAGATGAAGCCGGTTGTGATGTGAAATTCGGGTTGTCGATTGCCTGAGGACCGGAAAACTTTCAAATAAGAAAACCCAAAAAATGCAAAAAAACTGAGATAAAAGCGCAAAAATAGAATAGACGCTCGGGCTATAATAGCATCCACGGGCGTTTTATTTTTGATATTGTACGAAGATAATACTTTCTTTTGTTGGTGCGGACCTTTGCCGGATAGAAAACGTGTCCGCAATGATGCTGATGTCCCTGAAACGTGTCCGAAACTTAAATTTTGCTGAGACGCTGGATGCCGCAGTGTCCTGCAAAACTATCCGGATCGTTTTGGCCAAGGAGTGGATGAAATGAAAGGTATGATCACGGAAATTCAGCGGTTTTCGCTCAATGACGGGCCGGGAATCCGGACGACTGTCTTTTTGAAAGGCTGTAACCTGCACTGCAAATGGTGTCACAATCCGGAGACGATTCTCAGAAAGAAAGAACTCCATTTTTATCCGCAGAACTGCATCAGCTGCTATAAATGCGTTGCGGTTTGTCCGTCCAAGGCGCATAAGAAAATCGGCGGCGAGCATCACCTCTACCGCAATCTTTGTATTCAATGCGGAAAATGTGCGGATGTTTGTTATGCGCAGGCATTGCAGATGTCCGGTCAGCTCATGTCTGTGGAGATGGTCATGGCAGAGATTATTCAGGATAAGGCTTTTTACCTGGATTCCGGCGGAGGTGTGACGATTTCCGGCGGGGAAGCACTGTTCCAGAAAGATTTCGTGCTTGCACTGGCGGATGCCTGCCATCGGGAGGATATCCCGGTCGCAATTGAAAGCAACATCGCTTTTCCTTTCAGCATCATTCAGGAAGCGCTGGATGCGGTGGATCTGCTGATGTGTGACCTGAAGATTTTTGACAGCGAAGAACATAAAAAATGGACCGGGATTGGCAGCGAGCTGATTCTGGATAATATCCGCCGGTTGGATACAAGCGGCAGACCCTATATTTTGCGCACGCCGCTGGTGCCGGGCGTGACGGATTCGGACGAAAATATCGGGGCGATTTCTGATTTTGTCCAATCGTTGCACAACCTGCTCTATTATGAATTGCTCAATTTTAATCCGTTGGGGGATGGCAAATATAAGAGCCTTGATAAACCGAATGAATTTGTACAGGCGCGTCCCTTGCCGGAGAGCCGTATGCAGGCGCTGGCGGGGATCGCGGGCGGCAAAGGTTTCGAAGTGCGGGTTGCCTGACAGCCGGAACGGCTGAAGAGCCTGATCAGAAGAGATGGGAGGACAGGAACATGTCAAAAATTCAGTTCATAAATGAATTCCCGGCGGATGAGCCATTTTCATATGATAAGCGCATCCAACTGCTAAAGCTGCGAAAGCGTCGCCAGACGGAGGAAAAAATTGCGCTGGAAGGCGGGCTGGACGAAGATGATTAC
>CALAEB010000550.1 GCA_937890875.1 uncultured Anaerolineaceae bacterium
GCAAAGGTTTACAGGATTTCTGAAAGCCATCCGGAAACCCTGGATTCGATTTCGGGTGATTCTTCCGGTTTTGGATCGACAAAATCGATCGTGCCAAGGATCGTGTTTTGGCCGCCGAGCGCCTTTTGCAGTTTTTCCCAGCATCTTTTGGCATTTCCTCCGGAACTGCAGGCGAAAAATGCCAGCCGTTTGCCCCGGATTTCGTATGTCGAGAGGAATGTTGTGATCGGCGGCGCGTAACTGCTGGCCCAGATTGGCGTGCCCAGGAAGATCGGGTCATAGTTTTCAAGCACGATCGTCTCATTCGTTAATGGCGGTTTCTCGTTAAGCAAAACGCTTTTGCCGCCCCAGAAAAATTTCCGGAAGCCACCGGTGGGAAATTCTTTCTGCGGCTTTAATTCAAATTGGTCTGCGTCCAGCTGTTTCGCGAGCGTGTCGGCGATGAACCGGGTATGGCCTTCCAGCGAATAATACACGATGAGTGGTTTCATAGCATTTTGATCCTTAGGAGTATGTCTTGTGAAAAAATAACCGGATCTGTTTATGTTCGAAAAGATTTCTGAATCGTGAATCCCGGTTTCTTTTCTATTAATAACATGTACGGAAAAAAAATGGCAAGGTTTCCGGCTGTATATTGACGAAATTCCAATGGCAACTGTGCCCGTTCCGGATTTTCGTTCTGTTAAGAAGAAGATGCTTTGCTATAATTCTGAATCAATCGTTTTTCTCCGCACTGTTTTGCTGCACCGGGTTTTTTATGAGAAATGCTTTTTGGCACTTTGATCAAATGCCAAAAGGCGAATTGCAGGAGCGGTATTCAATCCTTTTGACACCCAAAACCATAAAGCATGAAATCGATTCAAATAATTAACAGGAGCTTTTATGGATGAAGCGCTTTCTTTGAGAATTCAACGGGACACGGGAGAACTTCCCGATGAAACCGAAATCAGAAAACGGTTGGAAACCTCTCCTTTGGTGAGCGCATTAACAGCCGATTTCATAAGAAAGCCATTGTTCGCGGTCTGGCGGCTCATTGCGTTGTCAGAGATCCCATATGCGGCCAGCCTGGATTATACGAAACAAGTGGCGGATTTCGTTCTGGACCATATGGCAACACCAAGCGGATTTACGCTCAGCGGAAAAGATACCGACCTGCTCCCCTGCTATAACGCCATGCTGCTGGAAGCTTTCTCAAAGTTGGGATATGCGGATACCGATGCCGCCCGAAACGCTGTTGCCTGGATCCGGAATTATCAGCCCTTTGAGCGGAATATTCCAACGCTTTGGACCGGAAAAGGAATCCTGAAATATGGCGGTTGCCTGAAAGCGACGCCTTGTTATATCGGGATCGGCAAAACTGTTAAAGCCTTGTGTCATTACAGCCGGGCCACGATGAATGCGGATCCTGCCATAAGCGCGTTGATCGACAAAGGCATGGCTTACCTTTGCAGACACAATCTGTTCCGGCGCCTTTCAAACGGCGAACCGGTCACCCGGCATATATTGGACATCGCGTTTCCGGCTTCGTACCATCTGAATATCGTTGAGTTGATGGAAATCGCGTTTTTCACCGGATATGTCCGGATGGACTGCAGTCAGGATGCGTTGGATTATGTGAAGCGGATGAAAATCCAGGACGATTATTGGAAAATAAATTTTATCTATCAGGCCGATGGATACGTTTCCTTCGATCGAAAAGGGCAAAAAGGAGAATGGGTCACCTATCTGTTGGAGCGATATACAGCATAATGGAATTTATCTGCTGAAAAAATTATTGTGTTTTTAAAAGTATGGCGCATTATCCGTGAATCGCGCCGGCAGTCAGGTTTTCAATCAGCGTTTTTCGCGCAAAGATGAATATGATCAGCATTGGAAGTGTGGCGAGGAACGCGGCAGCCATTAAAATCTCCCAGTTCCCCATCCCCTCCAGATTTTTAAACTGGGCGATGCTGAGAGCAACGGTCCGCATTCGCCGGTCTGAGGTGACCACCAGCGGCCAATAATAATCGTTCCAAAATCCGAGCATTGAGAAAACAGCCACCGTGATGACGGAAGGCAGACATACCGGCAGGTAAACGCTGATCATCCGCCGGAAGATGCCGGCGCCATCCACCTGCGCGGCGTCATCCAGATCCCGCGGAACTGTCAGCATAAACTGACGCAGCAAAAAGATGCCGAAAGCCGCACCGGCGCGGGGGATAATCAGCCCCTGATAAGAGTTCAGCCAGCCCAGATCCCTGACAATCAGAAAAGAAGGCAGCATCAGCACCTGCGGCGGGATCATGAGCGTGCCCAGAATAATGACAAAAGCCAGATTCTTGCCGTAAAAATCAAGTTTGGCAAAGGCGAAAGCGCCGAGGAACGCAATCGTGACTTCCAGCAGTACGCCTAAACCTGTCACAATTACCGAGTTTAAGATCGAACGCATGAAGATACTCTGGCTGAACACTTCGCGGTAATTGGTAAATACCCATTCGCGCGGCAGCAGCCGCATATCAGCGGTAAAGACCTCTGAGGATGGCTTAAAGGAAGTAAAAATCATCCATATATAAGGAAACGTGATCACAAGCGCGAACAGCGCAAGGAAAAGATACAGAATGCTTTCTGAAAAGAGCCGCTGCCGGCGACTTTTTTTGTTGATTGCGCTATTGATAGAAGACACTTTTTTCTCCCAGTTTCTGCTGCAAGAGCATGAAAGCCAAAATAAACAGGAAAATGATCAGCGAACTGGCGCTGGCTGTGCCCGCGTCAAAAAATCGGAAAGCGTTCTGATAGACGTAATACAGCAGCACGTTTGTACTGCCGACCGGCCTTCCCTGGGTCATGATCGACACAATGCCGAAAACGCGGAAAGAGTCGATCACCAGCATAAAAACAACGAAATACGTAACCGGGCTGAGCATCGGCATCGTGATCTGCC
>CALAEB010000551.1 GCA_937890875.1 uncultured Anaerolineaceae bacterium
GTTGTCACCATAGACGGTGATGGTTGTTTCCCCGTTCTGAACCGTTCCCACGGCGATGACCACGTTCGGATCGTCTTTTGTTACAAAAGCCAGCATCTCTTCAAAAGTCATTTGAGTAACCTGATCCATGCGGTAGAGAAACAGCGCCGCGAAAGCGCCGCTCCCGATGACTATCACAGCTGCGATGGTGATGAAAATAAGTTTTTTCTTTGACTTTGGTTTTTGTGTCGTCATGGATTTCTGTCTCCGTTTAAACTGGGCTTTTCAGGAATCGTTTCTTGATTTTTGGGATATCTGTCATCTTACAGAAAGTTCACCTGCTATTGAAGTATACGGATTTAAGAAAAAAATGATGCTAAACTTGAATTATCCAAATTAAGCGACCGGTTCGAGAAAGCGCAGGTTCTAGATGGAAAACCGGATCAACAATTCAATCGACCGGGCAGGCGGTATCTCCGCGCTTGCATTAGCGGCGTGCTACATTATTATCACCGGGCTGTATGTTTCCGGCGCTGTTCTGCCCGGCAGCGTTGAGGGATGGCTTGAACATCTTGCCGGCCATACGAATGAATGGTGGGGGATCCTGTATCTCTCGGTGATAACCGACTTGCTCTTTTTGCCGGTCGCCTGGGCGCTTTATCACTCGCTGAAAAGAATTAACCGAAACGCGATAATCGCCGGCGTCAGTTTCCTGGTGTTGTTCGTTGTTTTGGATCTGGCCGTCACATGGCCCAATTATGCCGCATTGATCAATCTGAGCGGAAAATACGTTGCAGCGGTTGATGACGTCCAGCGGATGGCTGTTGTTACCGCCGCGGCTTATCCGTTTGAGGTGCTGTCATCCGGATTGTTCGGCGTCTATGCGATTCTCTTCCCCTCGCTGGGTATTCTCATCTGCGGAATTGTCATGCTGAATGGCGTTTTTGGCAGGATACCAGCCTGGTTGGGAATTCTGACCGGTATTCTGGGGATTATCTCCGTTTTCGGTCCGCTGGTTGTTCCGTCGCTGGGCATGGCCGCGGTGTTAACATCCGTTCTTACGCTGGTGTGGCTTGTTTTTGTTGGATTTGAGCTGTTAAGGCAAAGCAAACAGGACGCAGGCCAATAGGCAGATCCGTTTCTGCTGTTTGATATTGGCCCCAATTGATCATGTTAAAAATTGGCAGGAGGACCCAGTGGACTTTTTGGATTTAGTGAAAGACCGCTATTCGGTCAGAAAATTTGAAGACAAAAGTGTAGCGCAGGAATTATCAGCCGCAGCGGATTCTTGTGCTGAATTCTGAGGATCGCTTAGATGTTCTGAAAACCTGCACACCCTATCATTTCCACGCGCCCTTAGCGATGCTTGTCTGCTATGACAGTATCGTCAGTTGGAAAAGATCCTATGACGGCAAGGACATGGGCGAGGTGGATGCAAGCATTGTCGCGACGCACATGATGCTTGAAGCCGCCAATTTGGGCTTAGGCAGCACCTGGGTAGGACATTTTGATCCTGAAAAAATAAAAAAGGCTTTTCCCTTGCCGGAAAATATCATTCCCGTTGTGTTATTGCCGATCGGCTATCCGGATCAAGCGAGCAGTCCTCACCCGAATCACGATAAGCGTTTTGATGTCAGCACAACCGTATTCTACAATTCGTTTTGACGATACTTACCCAAAACGAATTGTAGAATGGGGCGCGAAATTTCTTCTATTTCAGCTGAGTTTACTGAAATTTCGAATTCCTGACTATGATTCCTGTCTGACACTGAAACGCTGGGCGCGTTTATACTTCTGTAGAGATTCATTGACTTGAGATAAGTCTGGTTACCGGAGAGGAGTTTTTGATGATGAATGTACTCGTTGTCACGGCGCATCCCCGCCCTGAGTCCCTGACCGGGCGCGTCACGCAAAAGGTGACTGAGGGGCTGACCCATGCCGGACATGGATATGAAATTCTGGATCTTTACGCGGAAAATTTTAACCCGCTGGTTTACCCGGCGGATGAACCCGATTATCGTAATCCAGATAAAGTCTATTCGGAACAGGTGATGGTTGAGATGGAACGCATCCGAAAACATGATGCGATCATTTTTGTGTTTCCGGTCTGGTGGCACAGCATCCCGGCAATATTAAAAGGATATATTGATCGGGTATTCAATTATGGTTTCGCATACGGGCCGGCCAAATTGCCGGTCGAAAAAATAAGATGGATCGCGCTGGCGGGAGAAGACAGAAATGCATATAAAAAGCGGGGATATCATCTGATGATCGAGCATCACCTGAATATCGGCATCGCCGGTTACGTGGGGGTGCTGGATTCGGAAGTCCATATTTTGTATAATTCGCTGTCCGAAGGGATTGCTGACGAATCTGCCGTAAAAGCGCATTACGAAAAACTGCTGTCGGAAGTTTATTCGATCGGGAAGGAACTTTAAAGCATATCCTGGTCACTGTCTGCCGGGCATTTCTCTGATTTAATTCGAGGTCCCATAATAAAATTGCAGCCGGCCCGGTAAAAATAAACGGCTGGACGACAGAAAAACAATGGAGGCGTGAAGCGAATGAAACTGAATACATATCAACTGGGGCAGGGCACCTGGCTGATGGCGGAGAACAAAGACCGGTATGCGGATGAGTTTGCTGCGCTTTCGTTCGGCATTGAGAATGGATTGACGCTGATCGATACCGCGGAAATGTACGGCGACGGAAACGCGGAGCGATTGGTCGGCGATGTTCTCAGGCAATTTCAGCGAGAATCGCTGTTTATCGTTTCGAAAGTCTACCCGCACAACGCGTCGATGGCACGCATGAAAACCGCGTGCCTGAACTCTCTGCAAAGGTTGGGGACATCTTACCTGGATTTATATTTGCTGCACTGGCCCGGGAGCGTTCCCCTGGAGGAGACGGTCGCCGCGTTTGAACTGCTGAAAAAAGAGGATTTGATCAAATCTTGGGGCGTATCAAATTTCGATGTCGCCGATATGGAAGCTTTATGGAAGGTTCCCGACGGCAGCAACTGCGCTGTGGATCAGGTTCTGTATCATATCGCGTCGCGCGGGATCGAATATGATCTGATTCCGTGGCTGGAAAAACATCAGGTCGGGTTAATGGCATACGCTCCGCTGGCACACAGCGACCTTTACCGGGGTAAAATTGTGGAAAATCCGGCGCTGAAAGCGGTTGCTGCCAAATATCAGGCATCGATCTGCCAGGTGATGCTGGCGTTTGCGATCCGGCACGAACATACCATCGCTTTGCCAAAAGCGTCGAAGATCGGGCATATATCCGACAATCTGGGCAGCCTGCGGATTAAACTGACGGACGAAGATTTAAGCGCGATCGATGCGGCTTTTCCCGCCCCGGCGGCAAAAAAGGTCCTGGACATTCTGTGACGGCGGGTGAGGAATCCTGCGCGAGAAATATGGTCAGCGGTTTAAAGATCCGGTCCGGAAAGGAAGCGAATCGATTCTTTTGATTTCATCCAAATTTTCCTCCCCGATACGGACTTGGTATCCGCTCATGATCCCGCTTTCAAGGCTCATTTTTTCGCCGGTATGCTGGTCATTCAATTCTTTGAGAATGATCAGGTTCCTTTCCGTATCGCAGTAATCTCCGAAGATATCCTGCAGTTTCTTCATGGATAAAATCGTTGCGGCTTTCTCCAGCTCCAGCAGCGGATTCAGCGCGTTCAGCGCGTAGCGCAGTTTTTTAAACCGGATCCGCATGGCATGGATGGATCCGAAATCGTTGGTATCCATGGTTTGCAAACCGGCGTTTGCCTGTTTTATCCAGCGGCGAACCCGGTTCGCGGAATAGTTTTCAAATGAATGTTCTTTCTCCGATTTTTTCCTGCTTTCCGCTTCCGTTGCCGTGATGATTTCCGGAACAAACGCGTTTTCAACCCAGTCCCATACGTTGAATAAATCGGCCATCATTTCGGACGTGCTGCTGTAAATTTTCGTCTGTTCCTTTTGGCGTTCTGACGCGAGCACCGCCGTTAACGCACTCGGTTCCCGGACCAATTCCGGATGTGTCTCCAAAAGTTTTACCCACTCCATTTTCAGAACGTCGATCTCACGGATGCGTCCCATCATCTGGGCGAGTTTTTTCATTTGCTCCTGCAAAGTCTGATAGTACTCTGGCCCCAGCAGTGGTTTGATAAAAGACAAAGTGGATCGGAATGTTCTGACCCGCACGCGGAACTGATGGGCTGTTTCCGGTTCATCCGGAGCGTCGATGAATTTTCGCAGCATGATAAAGATTTCATGCAGCTGAAAACGCAGAATCCTTTGGAAAGCCTGAAGCGCCGGCTGGCTGCGTTTGATATTCAAATTCTGCGGGTCGGCCGTTTCAGGCAGGATCATCCATTTCGGTTCGGCGCGCAGCGGCTCTGCCGGCTGGATGTGAAAACCGACGGCGGTTCCCTTCCTGAATGGTATGCGAAACCCGGTGAGCTGCCGGGCCCAGTCGCTCAGGTGCGGTTCATGCCCGACAACGATCAGTGAAGCGGAAGGTTTCAGGTCCTTCAGCTTTTCGTATAGTCTCGTGTAGCTGCCGTTTTCAATCCAGTCCAGCTGTTGAATTTCGTTGATTTCCAGATCGCCCGCAATGATCTGAGCGGTTTGCACTGCCCGAACCAGCGAGCTTGAACAAAGCTCCAACGCCGATGTCGACTCCAAATGAGATTTCAGTTCCGGAAGGATTTTTTTCAGTTCTTTGATTCCATTTTCTGTCAATTGTCTTTGGGCGTCATCGGCTGATTCTTCGCGCGGATCCGCTTTTCCGTGTCGAATAAGGATTAATTCTCCGCGTGTTTCTGTCATTTGTGTACCCCTCTTTTCCCCTGCTGTTTCAGGAAAGTGCCGGCAGCCGGTTTGAGCCGGGATCGCTTTCAAATCCTTTCGATTATTTCCTGACCGAAAGAGGTTCTCTTTCCCTCTTTTCTTTCTTTTCCGGCCTTCCGGATTGCCGACCCATATCACAACCCGGTTTGTTTTCATCAGACAAAAAATGGCGCTTGTTTTTATCGGTTGTTCAGGTGCCTTTTTTACCTGCTTCTTGTGTTCTTAACCTGAAAAGCGTATCGATACTTCTCCATAGTTAAACTATACACAATATTTGTCCGCAATTCAACATGCGGCAGCAATTCGAAATTTGATTGAGGTGTCAAACATCCAATGTTCGTTTTTTTTTGTGCTGTACCGGCCGCTTTTGAAGGCCGGCTTCGTTCATGGATGCCTGCGATCTCTCTTGATCGATCTATTAAAATGCACTATACTTTGAACTATCAATATGCGGGGGGACGCGGTAGCGTTGAGAAGGTAAAACCTGACCCTTTGAACCTGATGGTTAAGACCAGCGTAGGGAAGCAAGACCACATTTGGGGGATATAGCGCTGTTCTTGACGGAATGGCGCTTTTTTTTGCATGCACGATCTTCAGGCAAGTACCTTCTCCTCGTAGGCTTGTTTCGTCTTTCCCAACCATCTGGCGGGCGTTGCGATCAAGTGAAAATCAGCGACATGTTTTGATCTGTGAAACATACTGCTGCAAAAAAAATATAAGGAGATAAAAATGTCATTTGCCAGAGATTTGAAGAACCGCGCCTCAAAGGTGTGGGAGGATGGTTACCAGCATCCGTTTGTGCAGGAAATTGGAAAAGGGACGCTTGATCAAGCAAAATTCCGGTTTTATCTGTTGCAGGATTATCAATACCTGCTCCAATATGCCAAGGTGTTTGCCTTGGCGACGGTGAAGGCCGATGATGAGGCTATGATGACCCGGTTGACGAAAGTCCAGCACAGCATTTTTACTGAGGAAATGGAACTGCACCGGCAGTATATGGCGGGGTTCGGGATAACGCCAGCGCAGGTGCTGGCCGTCAAGCCGTCCCTGTATAACCGTACCTATACCGCGAATATGCTGGCAATCGGACAAACTAGTGGGCTTGTTGAAATACTGGCCACGGTTTTCCCTTGTGGATGGACCTATTATGATTATGCCAACCGTCTCAAGGAGCAGTATGGCGACCGTCTGGAGGGTAATTTTTATCGAACCTGGATCGAAACTTATGCCAGTTTCGACTTTGCTGCTACCTTTGAATGGTTTTATGACGCGATTGACGCGATGGTTGCCCGAAAAACTGACCGGGACCGGGAACGGATTGCAGAGATATTCGTATCCAGCGTTGAGTTTGAGTATCTGTTCTGGGATATGTCTTACAAACAGGAAATGGGCTATCATCTGTAAGTGAAGGGTTGGCTGAATCCGAAAGCAGAAAAAGCGCCGGGCGGGGATCCCCGCCCGGCGCCGGCTTGATCTGGTCAAGCGTTCTGTTTGCAATGAAGACAGCAATTCGATCTGCCGTAAGTTTGAACAAAAATCAGGGCGGCGAGACTGATGGTTTATTTTTTCACACAAAGCGAAAAAAACGAACCATAAATTTACCTTTTCCCCCGAACAGAATTTTCGAAATTCGAATTGCATGCCGTGGGCATTATTGATTTTTTCTTCCGTTAATGTTAACATTATAGTGGTATCGGAAAGATGAGGTCTTGGCAGCAGATTAATTGGCGTGTGTAATTTCGGCTTGGTCTACTGCTGTCGGCTAGCGAAGTATTTGAATATTTCCTTGATTGGTGCAGGATACCTTGTATTTTTGGTGCCAAGTCTATCGTTGTCGCGTTTCGGTTTAAGGCTATTGGGGATAGCGGCCTTTCAGAAGCGTCGGTTATCCATGTTCCCGGCATAGCAAATCACCCCGGAATATGCCAAGAAAGTGCGAAATTTACGTACGGGCATGTAAATGACCTTTGCTGTGTTTGTTTTAAGCGGGCTGTGCGTGGGGTTTATTTTCCGTTGTCGATCAAAATCTTGCTATAACGAAGCGCGATCTATATCCAATGGATCTGCGGGGTGCGCCGGCTGTGTTCAGCGTGGCCCTTGATCAAGAAAAACAGAACAAAAAATAAGGAGGAAAATATCGATGAAAAAAGTATTTTTAATGGTTATTGCTTTTGTGATGGTTTTGTCCGTGGCTTCAGTTGCCATGGCGCAGAGCGCGCCCGCCCAGGTGGACGTGTTCTTCTATGACTATTCTGATACCTATATCGGCAGCGTACGCGCTTCGATGGAAGAGCAGCTCAAGGCACTCAGCGATAAGTTCACCTATAACTTCTATGACGGTGCTTCCAACCAGGGTACGCAAACCCAGCAGGTGGAGACGGCGCTGACCCGCGGCACTGATCTGCTGATTGTCAACATTGTGACCACCGGTTCGGACGAGGCGGCGCAGACGATCGTGGACGCGGCGAAGGAACAGGATGTGCCGGTGGTCTTCTTCAACCGTGAAGTATCCGACGCGGTGGTGAACAGCTACGAGAAATGCGCTTTCGTCGGCACCGATGCAGACGAGGCGGGTTACATGCAGGGCCAGATGATCGCGGAGTTTTTGCAGCAGGACGGCAACTTTGAGAAATATGATCTCAATGACGACAAACTTGTCTCCTACGTGATGTTCCGCGGCGAGCTGGGTAATGCTGAGGCGTTCGGGCGCACTAAATATTCAGTGCAGAACGCCAACGAACTGCTCAAAGACAGCGGCTACCAGTTGGATCCTTCCAAAGCCAACCAGACCGATGCGACCCAGGAGCAGGACGGCATCAGCCCGTATTATCTGTATGGAAACTGGTCGGCAGCAAACGCGAAAAACCTGATGGACACCGCACTGACCACCTTCACGCTTGACAGCGGCGATATCGAGATCATCATTGCCAACAATGACGATCAGGCGCTGGGCGCGATCGAGTCCATGAACGAACAGGGTTACAACACCGGCAGCGACAGTGAGAAATATATTCCGGTGTTCGGTGTGGACGCCACAGCTGTTGCGCAGGACGCGATCAAGAACGGCAAGATGACCGGTACGATCAAGCAGGACGCGGTCGGCATGGCGGCGGGTATTTTGTACCTTGCGCAGAACGTTCAGGCCGGCGAAGAACTGCTGGCCAATACCGAGGATTATAACGTTGACGAAGGCGTCGCGAAGATCCGCATTCCGTATGCGATCTATACCGGCGAGTAAACGGAAAATCCTGTCTGTGGGTGGGTGGCCACGTCGTGGCCACCCGCTTTTTCAGGGATGTGAGGCAGCATTTCGAAATATGGAAAGAAGACGCTGAGGTTCTGTTGTTTTTGCGCAAAGCGCAAAAACAACAGAACCTCAGGTTGGCTTTTTTTTCTTCGAAAGAATTTCTCATGTTTCGAATTGTTGGATGTGAGGTGAAGGCGCGCAAATGAGTGAATACGTGCTTGAAATGCGGGGAATTTCCAAAGAATTTCCGGGCGTAAAGGCGCTGGATGACGTTAACCTGTTCGTCAGACCGGGTACGGTGCACTCGCTGATGGGCGAGAACGGCGCGGGCAAATCCACGCTGATGAAGTGTCTGTTCGGGATCTATCAAAAGGACTCGGGTGAGATCAGGCTGAACGGTGTGGAAGTGAACTTCCGGTCACCGCGGCAGGCGCTGGATTCGGGAATAGCGATGGTGCATCAGGAGCTCAATCAGGTGCATACGCGGCCGGTGATGGAAAATATTTGGCTGGGACGGTTCCCGAAGGACCGGCTGGGCGGTGTCAGCCACAAAAAAATGTATGAAATGACGCGCGCGATTTTCGACGACCTGGGTATACAGGTGGATCCGCGCGAGAAGATCAGCGCGCTGTCGGTGTCGCGGCGCCAGATGGTGGAGATCGCCAAGGCAGTCTCGTTCAACAGCCGCGTGATCGTGTTTGACGAGCCGACGTCGTCTTTGACCGAAGTGGAAGTAGAACAGCTTTTCGGAATTATCAATAAGCTCCGCGCGCGT
>CALAEB010000552.1 GCA_937890875.1 uncultured Anaerolineaceae bacterium
AATTGAAGTGTCGATAGTATCCCGAGCTACATAGGGCTCAATATCCAGCAACAGATCCAAGTTCAGGAATTCAGGATACTTGGATATATGGTCGGTAAAGACATCCGGAGCCGACCCAGACGCAAATCCGATAGTTAGGCCATCCCAGTAGGAACCCCAACCCTGCTGCGTGATATTGATGGTTATATCCGGATTGGCTTTGGTGAATGCGGCCGCGCAGGCCTGGTAAGCCGGCAGTTGATTGCTGTCCCACAGCCAATACTGGAGTTCGACCGGACCCTCGGCAGCAGCTGACTGCAAAGTAAAGGCAGCCAGAATCATGCTCAGCATAAACACAAAAACAATAAAGATCGAATCAGATTTCTTCATTTTATACTTCTCCTTTTTATAAATTACCTGTCCAATTTCTGTCAGGATTGACCGACAGATCGATCCGGTTTAAAGAACCACAATTTTTTGAATTCACACTTCCTCTTTATTGGCGGGAAAATTTCTCCACAGGATGACGGATCATTTAATCCCGGTAAACTGAATATTGTCGATCACCTTACGCCCCAGGAACAGGAAGATGACCACCATCGGCAGCATGCTAACCAGCGTCCCGGCCATCATGCCGGTGAAATCCGGCAGCCCGGATTGCTGTTGGGCCCGGAAGGCCGCCAGTGCGACAGTCAACACAGTCGCCTCCGGTTTGGTCCCCATCCCGCCGGCAAAATACGGCCATTGAAAAGCGTTCCAGGTATCGATGAACGAAAGGATCGAAACCGTGAGAATCGGTGGTAAGCTCATCGGCATCACAATTTTGAAGAAAATGGTTAAAGTCCCGGCGCCATCCAGTTTAGCGGCGTCCTCGAGTTCAGCGTTGATCCCCAAAAAGAACTGCCGCAAAAAGAAAACCCCAAAAGCACTGCCAAAAAATGAGGGCGCGATGACACCGGACAATGTCCCATAAAGCCCAAGGTCTTTGATCAAAATAAAATTGGGGATCAAGTTGAGCACAGTAGGCATGATCAACGCGCCGATGTAAATGGTGAAGAGCTTATTCTTCCAAGGAAAATGCAAACGGGCGAAAGCATAAGCCGCCAGCGAATTGAAGAACAGTCCGCCGCCGATGGAAAAAGCCGTCACCAGAATCGTATTCCTGAGATACAGCAAAAAATCCAGTTTGCGAGTAAAACCGCCCTGGGCAATGGCCTGCTCAACCGGAATCAGTCCGAATACGCGTTTGAAAGCGTCCAGTGTGGGGTTCACAGGCAGAATGCTGGTCGGATTGGCCATGATATCGCGTTGAGGCGAAAAAGCGATCCGCACCACCCACCAAAGCGGGATCAGCGTCAGCAAAATCCACAGAATGATGAACAACCAGCCGATAATCCGCCAGAATGACACTTTTCTCTTCGATTTAGTAAAGATTGACATGTTTCCTCGCTATCCCAGATCGGATTCATTGGCCCGGAAGGACTTCATGTTGATCCAGGTAAGAACAGCGCATATCAGGAAGAGCGCCACTGCCACCGCGCTCGCGTATCCCATCTGGAAGCGGGTGAACGCCAGATTGACGATATACCAGAAAATGACGCGCGTCGAATCGCCCGGCCCGCCGGAAGGCACGGCCGCAACTGCGACACTGTCATACACCTGGAATGCCCCCACCAGTGAGGTAACAAGCACAAAGACAATCACCGGACGCAGCAATGGCAGCGTGATCCTGGTAAAGATATTCCACCCGCTGGCTCCGTCGATCGCAGCGGCCTCATAGATTTCCGACGGGATGGTTTGCAGTCCGGCAAACAAAAGCAAAGACACATATCCCACATGCCGCCAGGTATTGACCATGGCAATGGAAGGGATAATCGAAGTCTGGCTGAAGAAATTGAACCTTGCGTTTCCTCCGAAAAGTTTTTGGATCAGACCGTTGACGGGGCCAAAATCATAATGCAGGATGGTCATCCAGATGAGCATCACCATCAGCATCGGGACCAAATAAGGCAAAAAAATGATGGCGCGCACCGCGATCGATTTGGTCAACCGCCACATGATCATCGCCAGCACCAAGGCCAGCACAGTCTGCAGGGGTATATTGAGCAAAACATATTCGGCGGTA
>CALAEB010000553.1 GCA_937890875.1 uncultured Anaerolineaceae bacterium
TGTGCTGGCATGGGGTTATACCATTCTGGTGCTGGCGCTCTCCATCGGCGTGCCTTATTTTTCCGTTATCACCACCTCTCTGATTAAATTGCGGGGTTATGGGCTCGCAGCCGGAAATTTTACTTTTCAGCATTATATCGACCTGTTCAGCGAAAATCCCAAAGGCAGGCAGGCGCTTGCCAACAGCTTTTTTCTGGCGGTAGCCGCGGCCACCATCGCCGCGCTGCTGGGGACGCTCCTGGTAGTGGTACTGCGCCAAAGCACGCTCAAATCCCGAAAATTGGTGGAAGCCGTCGGGCTGCTGCCGGAAATGCTCCCCGGGATCGTGCTGGTGCTGGGCATTATGCTGTTCTGGAACCGCATTTATAAGCTGGTTCCTTTGTATAACACCATGGGGATCATGGTGCTGGCTTATGTGGTGCTTTTTTTACCGTATTCCATTCAGTACGTGACTTCATCCTTTTCACAGATCAACGACAGCCTGCTGCAGGCCGGGCGCACTTTCGGCGGCAACCCCCGCTATGTTTTCGCCCGCATCACACTGCCACTGGAGTTCAGACGTGTGCTCTTCCGATCTGCTGATTTTCAAGGGCGTGGCCACCGGTTGGATCATGACGTTTATTATTTCATTCCGCGAACTGGTGACCGCAAGCCTGATCGCCCCGCCCAATACGCTGGTCGTCTCGACCTTCATCGTGCGTGAATTTGAACAGGGCAGCGTATCAGTGGGGATGGCAATGGCGGTGATCTGTGTGCTGTTCAGCACGGCGACGCTCATCCCACTCAATATCCTAATAAATAAAGACGACACGACCCAATAAAAAACCTCCCATTGATGAAAGCCGTAAATGCGAAATATGGCTCTCGATTGTTTAGGAGGTGCTTTGTAGTTTACGGCAAAAAAGTCCGGATATAGACCCGCAATCCGTATCCAGACTTTTTTCTCGTGTTAAAGATTCGCGAAGAATATTGACTGGACTAAGCTCCGAATCGCCTCAGGTGTGATATTCGTTTCCAGCGTTTTGACAAGCTGATTCTGGTTAATAAAGGCAACGCAAGGAAAAGCGGAAACTCCGACCCGTTTTGCGACCCCATCTGATTTATAAACATCAACCCGGGCAATGGAAACCTTCCCGTCATATTCCGTCTCAAGGGACTCGACCACCGGCAGCAGATCACGGCTGGCTGCATCAGCGGCGTTATAGAAATACACAATCGCCGGGTTTCCATCATTCAGAATCTGCTTTTGATAGCATTCTTCTTCCGCAATATATTTTTCCGCGGCATACCCCGCAATTGCGCCGTCTCCCACCGCAGTCGCAACCTGCTTCAAAAACTTATCACGCACATCCCCGGCAGCATAAACGCCGGGAAGATTCGTTTCCATACGCTCGTTCGTTTTTAGATAACCGCTTGGGGTCATCTCCAAAACGCCCTTGAACAGTTCGGTATTTGGCAGATAACCGATAAAGAGGAAACAGGTCTCCACTTTTTGCGGGATCAGCTCGCCGGTCCTGACATTTTTCAAAACCACCGTATCCAGATGCCCATCCCCTTCAAAGCGCTCTACAACTGTATTCCAGATAAATTCCATCTTTGGATTCAGCATCGCCTGTGCTTTGGCAATTTCGTTACAATCCATTTTCCCTTCGTCATGCATGACGGAAACGAATACTTTTTTGGCGAATTTCGTCAGGAACATACCTTCTTCAATCGCGGCGTCTCCGCTGCCGATAACCATGATGGTTTTGTCCGTATTTGCGGCAGCGTCACAAGTCGCGCAAAATGAGATCCCTTTATCATATAAATAATTGGCCTCATTTGCCGCACCGGTCAAACGCGGTTTTCCCCCAGAAGCGACAATCACGGCTTTCGCGATGAATTTGTTGCGGAAAGTCTCCACAACTTTATCTTCCTCTTCCAGCGAGACAGCTTTCACGTCGGTCAGTTTAAAATCAACGCCGAATTTCTTTGCCTGCTTGTGAAAAAGATCCATCAAGCCCAATCCGGTTTCACCTTCCGGAAACCCCGGATAATTCTCAATTTCATTCGTATAAGTTGCGAGCCCGCCAATCAACGCTTTTTCAAGAATGAGCGTTTTCAGTCTTGCGCGTCCGCAGTAGATTCCAGCCGTCAGGCCCGCGGAGCCGCCGCCGATAATTACTACGTCATAATATTCTGTTTTCTTTTCCATATCCTTTGTCTCATTCACAAAAAAGCCCGGCTGTCCAGCCAGACAATTCTGTTTTGCGGAAAAGGCAAGCCTTTGATGATCGCGCGTTCACCTGGGAATGTCCCGGGAACCGTTTCTTTCTCCAAGAAAGACTTCTCTTTATCAGAATTGTCATTATGGACAGAGCCGAGCCCTGATTAATGGATCACATAAAAAACTTTTGTAGAAGCTTGCTTCCGATGAAGGCTCCCCCAAACAAAAATAAGGCAAACACCCAGCCGGACAGCGACAATGAAGAAATTCCGGAGAACAACGCTCCGATATTACAGCCGCCGGCCAAACGCGCGCCATATCCCATCAGAAAGCCACCCAAGATCGCCCCTGCTGCCTGGCGAACACTCTTGATCTTCTTGAATTTGAACTGCGAGGCCAAAAGGGTCGCCATCAAAGCGCCGAATATAATGCCAAAATTCTGCCATGACCCAGTATGATTCAAAATTCCTGCGTTCAATGTGGATTGCGCGCCGTCAGATGAAAAATACCACCATTTATCGACATTACCGCCGACGAAACGGTATAACCAGGCGCCCCAATTGGCAATAGTCCCGGATACGCCCCACGGATTGCCGGTAGCGGCAAAAATTGCAATGTTAAAAACTGCGAGCAGGACAGCGCCAGTCACATAAGTGAACGGATCTTTCAAGAATTTTTTATAATATACATCCTGACTTACTTTGTTCCAAAAAGCCTGCACAAGGTACACCTTTCTGCTTCAAAAGACTCAAAAAGCTCAACCGGGATTATTTTGAGACTTCGATTACAACTTCCCATTCCCCTTCGTCAACTTCTTCAACTTCAACGTTGAACCCCTGATTCCGTGCCCATTCAGGGATGTTTTTCATCGCGCAGCTGTGATCAATCTGAGCGATCACAACATCCCCGTTCGCGCATTTTTCGACCTGTTTTTGCACTTTAATCAAAGGCACCGGACAAACTTCACCTAAACAATCAATTGTGTATTCAGCCATTTTGTTCTCCTCAAAAATAATGATGATCGATGATTTTCTGATTATTCTTCCTCAGAATT
>CALAEB010000554.1 GCA_937890875.1 uncultured Anaerolineaceae bacterium
AAAGCATGATTAAGACGGCGATTATCGGCGGTTCCGGCTATGGCGGCGGTGAGCTGCTGCGGCTGCTTCTGGGGCATCCGGAAGTGACGGTCAACGGGGTTACTTCCCGTTCCCATCTGGGAGAATATGTTTATCAGGTTCACCCCAATCTGCGCAAGCGGACCATGCTGAAGTTCAGCGATCCGGATGCGCTGGAACCGGTGGATGTGCTTTTTCTGGCGCTGCCGCACGGGCAGGCACAGCATAAAATCGATCAATATACGGAAATTGCGACGCGTATTATTGATCTTTCGGCGGATTTTCGTCTGAAAGATGCCAATACCTATTCGAAATGGTATGGAAGTCCGCATGCGGCGCCGGAATGGCTCCCGAAATTTGTCTACGGCCTGCCGGAATTGCACCGGGATGAAATCCGGCAGGCCCGATTTATCAGCGGTGTCGGCTGCAACGCGACGGCTTCGAACCTGGCGCTGCTCCCGCTGGTTAAGGCATCCCTGCTGGATCCGGATCAGCCGGTTTTGATCGAATTGAAGGTGGGGTCCTCTGAAGGCGGCGCGGAAAGCAATCCCGGCTCGCATCATCCGGAGCGCAGCCATGCCGTGCGCACTTTTTCCTGTTTCGGACACCGCCACACGGCGGAAGTGATTCAGGAAATGGGGCTGCCAAAAGTCTCGCTGACTATGACGTCGGTGGAACTGGTCCGCGGGGCGCTGGCGACGGTGCATGCGGCAGCCAGACCCGGCGTGACGATCAAAGATCTGTGGGCAGCCTACCGCAGTGCCGCGAATGAAAACCCGTTTGTCCGGCTTGTGCGTGAACAGCGGGGAATTTACCGGGTTCCCGAACCGAAAATTCTGTCCGGGACGAATTACGCGGATATTGGATTTGATTATGACCTTGAAAATGGCCATTTGATCTCTATTTGCGCAATTGACAACCTGATGAAGGGGGCCTCCGGAACGGCTGTCCAGTGCATGAACCTGATGTTCGGTCTGGACGAAATGAGCGGGCTGGACTTTATGGGGCTGCATCCGGTGTAAATCGGAACCGGCCCAAAATCCGGATTTTGAAATAACGCGTCCTCTTTTGGATAAAAATAAGGGAATCACAGATCCTTTTCTCAGATTCGGCTTTTAATATTCGAACCAAAAATGATCAGGGCGTCAGAAGCATTAAATTACCGAAAAGAGGATGTTTGTTGTTCTGTTTTTGTTATGAAAAGTGTCACCAAAAATAGAATAACAGTTTTCTCTTCTGCAAATTAGGCTTTTGACACCCGAACCAGGAATTGAAAAGTTGGGCGGAAACAAATGACAGAAATGAAAAAGAAAATCACGGTTGTAAAAATCGGCGGAACGGAAGGGGTCAATTTTTCCAATATTTGTGAAAATGTGGCGCGGCTGTGGGCGGAGGGAGTGGCGCTTATCCTGGTCCATGGCGGGTCCGCGGAGGCGAACGCACTCGGAACGGATTTAAATCTTCCGCCCCATTTTATCACTTCCCCCTCCGGACACGTTTCCCGGTACACCGATCTGAAAACCATGGAGATTTTTATCATGGCGGTGAACGGAACGGTGAACACCCGGCTGGTTGCCGATTTACAGCAAAAAGGCGTTAATGCGTTCGGTCTCGCTGGTTTGGACGGAGGACTGATCCGGGCCTCACGGAAAGAGGCAATCCAAAGCGTGGAAAACGGGAAACGGCGGATCATCCGGGATGATTACAGCGGAAAAATTGTTTCGGTCGAGACTTCGTTGCTGCAGTTATTATTATCCGGCGGGATGGTTCCGGTGATCGCCCCGATCGCGCTCGGACAAAACGGCGAGCCGCTGAATGTGGATGCCGACCGGGCCGCGGCAGAAGTCGCAGCGGCGATGTCAGCGGAGACCCTGATTTTACTGACGGCTGTGCCGGGCCTGATGAAGAAGTTTCCGGATGTGAATACGCTGATCCGGAATATCGAGCGGAAAGATCTGGAACAGATGCAGACGTACGCCGAAGGACGGATGAAGAAGAAAGTTTTGGGTGCCCAGGAAGCCCTGGAAAAAGGGGTGCGGAACGTGCTGATTGCTGACGGAAGCGGTAAAGACCCGATTGATAACGCGCTTGCGGGGAATTGCACCTGGATTCACTGAAGCGTATGAAATTGAAGTTTGAAGAAGTGTATTGCGGAAATTCAAATTACTGGCTTTGTTCCAAAGAGGGTCCTGTATTTATTTCGAAAACCTGGCTGAGGAGGATCGGTGATGGAAAATAATGCTTGGCTGACAGCGCCGGATGAATTCAAGACATTGTTCGGTCTGGTCGAACGTTACAGCCCCAGCGGCTCGGAGTTTGAGGTGGTGAAATGGCTGATTTCCCGCATGTCCGCTTTGGGATACGGACAGGCGTTTATGGACGGCGGCGGGAACGCGGTGGGGATCATGGGCAACGGCCCGCGCCAACTGGTGCTTTTGGGCCATATTGATACGGTTCCGGGAGAAATTCCGTTCACGGTCGAAAACAACGCTCTTTATGGGCGCGGATCGGTAGACGCAAAAGGCCCGCTGGCTTGTTTCGTGGACAGTGTCGCCGAAATCGGGCCGGTTCCCGGCTGGCAGATTGTGGTCATTGGCTGCGTGGATGAAGAGTGCGACGGGATGGGCGCGCGCTACGTTTTACCATATTATCATCCGGAATGTGTGATTGTCGGCGAACCCAGCCGCTGGGACCGGATCGCGCTTGGGTATAAAGGCTGTGCCTGGGCCAGCATCCAGATTTCGGCGGATTTAAAACACGGCGCCAGCGACGGCGCGACCCCTTGTGAGGTCGCTTCCGATGTATGGGGCGAGATCCGCGCCTGGCGTGACGAATATAATCACAGCCGGCCGAAGATTTTTGATCAGATCATGTTTTCTTTGACCAACTGGTATTCCGGGAAAGACGGGTTTTCCCAATGGGCGCGGCTGGTTGTCAGCGCCCGGATTCCGCCCGGCTTCCTCCCGGAGGATTTTTATGCCACGCTGGAATCCATTGTCCCGGACGCGAGCATCTCTCATTCGGCGTTTCCCACCCCCGCCTATCGCGGTGAAAAGAATTCGCCGCTGGTGAAAGCGTTTCTTCCGGCGATTCGCGCCAACGGCGGGACGCCCGCTTTTGTGTATAAAACCGGCACGGCGGACCCGAATCTGGTCGCACCGGCGTGGAATTGTCCCGGTCTGGCTTATGGCCCCGGAGATTCAACATTGGATCATACGCCGAATGAACATCAGGATCTGGGAGAGTTCCTGCAGGCAAAAGCCGTGCTGATCGATGTATTGAATCGGCTGACCGGGCAAGGGACGGCGGCGCATTCCGGTTTATAATTTTTTTGGCCGGAATACTGTTTCGGTCCAGGAATTCGGGATCTGAACAAACGGGAATAGAAAATACCGATTCTCCTGTTTTAAGTCAGTGATTCGAAATAGAAGGATTCTTTGTTGTTCTTTTGTTTTTGCACTCCGCGCAAAAACAAAAGAACAACAAATTTTCTCTCCTTATTCGGAATGCCCATCCAAATTTCGAATTGTTGGCTTTAAGTTGTTGATTCCGGTCGAAAAGGTGATGGAAAATTCATGCCCGAAATTTCTCTGCTTCAACTGATCCCCTTATGTTTCTTTGCGTTTTTAGCCGGTTTCATCGATTCCATTGCCGGCGGCGGCGGACTGATCCAGCTCCCGGCCATGCTGGCTGTTTTGCCGGGCGCTCCGGTCGTCATGCTGCTCAGCACCAACAAATTAGCTTCCAGCTGCGGCACGGGGATGGCTGTTTACCAGTATTCCCGGAAAGTTCCGATTCATTGGAAAGAAATGCTCCCGATCGCCTGCGCGGCGTTTTGCGCCGGGATCGGCGGTGCGCTGATCGCTACGCACGTGCCGAATCACTGGATGCGCCCGCTGGTGACCGGGTTATTGATTCTGATCCTGGTCTATACCCTGCTGAAAAAAGATTTCGGCAGTCTGCGCAATGCCGGCGGAATCGCGGCCAATAAACGGATGATCTTCGGGCTGGCGGCTGGGATCGGCATCGGGTTTTACGACGGTTTTTTTGGCCCCGGTACCGGAAATTTCCTGATTCTGGCCTTGATCTTTATTTATGGAATGGATTTTTTGCGGGCATCTGCTTCTTCAAAAATCATCAATCTGGCCACCAATCTCGGCGCGTTGCTGCTTTTCGCTGTCAGCGGATACGGATATTTTTTGCTGGGGCTGTTGATGGCGGTGTTTAACATCGCGGGTGCGGTCTGCGGTGTCCGGGTCGCAGTACTGAAAGGCAGCCGGTTTATCCGGATCCTTTTTATGGTGGTGGTCGCCGGATTATTGATCAAACAGTTAATGGATCTGCTGTAAACAAGAAGGGCTTGGAATGTCGAAAAAAATGGAGATCTTTTTTCCGGATTATTCGGATTGCAATTTGGGTATCATCGCCTCATTTTTAAAGCACTATCAGACCGTCTGTTCAACCCCGTCCATCCCCGAAATTGACGAAAAACTGGCTTCGGGAAAATACCGGAACGTGATTATATTTTTGCTCGACGGCATGGGGACGCGGATCCTTGAGCGGAATCTGCCTGCAGACAGTTTTTTGCGCGGGAATTGCCTCCGGAGTCTGAAGGCGGTTTATCCGAGCACAACAACCTGCGTGATGTCATCCGTTCTTTCGGGCCTCCAGCCGGTTTCGCACGCTTGGCTGGCGTGGAGCTTGTATTTTAAAGAATGGCATCAGAATATTGATCTGTTCCCTTATCGCGACGCTTTTACCGGCGAACCGATCCGGCGGGATGAGAAAAATGTGCTCGATTTTATGGATTTCCGAACCATTTTTCCGCAGATTGAGACCTCAACGGATTCCGTAAATATCCATTGCGTTTTCACGGAGATTTCCCGTCCGCGGCTGGTTGATCTCACCGGAAATTATCTGACAAAAATCGGGTCGTTCACTTCTTTGCTGGAGACGACGCTGCAAAAGTCGAAAGAACCGGGGCGAAATTTTATTTTCAGTTATTACAAATCCCCGGATGATTTAATGCACAAAAACGGAGTGAGCCATCCACTTGTTTCGGAGTTTCTCGCAGAGGCGGATCAAATTTTCCAGCGATATGCGGATCAGTTTAAGGATTCGCTGATTGTGATTACCGCGGATCATGGCATGAAGGACATGGAAACCCACTTTCACCTGGACGCGATCCCGCCGATTAACGAGTTGCTGCGGGATTTTCCGGCAGGTGATCCGCGCGCGAAGATGATCCCGGTGCAGCCTGGCACAGAAGACCGGTTCGCGGAGCGTTTTGTGCGGGAGTTCGGGAATGAATTTTTATTGTTCAGCCGGGAGGAGTTCCTGTCAAAGGGTTTTTTAGGTTCCGGCGCGGTTCATCCGAAGGTGCGCGATTTTCTGGGCGATTTTGTGGCTTGCGGGGTCAGCAGCAGTGATCTTCTCTATGCGCCGCCGGGGGCCCGGCCGGCTGCCGAACTGAAAGGTCATCATGCCGGTTTGACCGCGGATGAAATGCTGGTGCCTTTGATTCTGATCGATGGCATTTGAACGGTTATTGTACGAATCATTTCTGAACAAAATAGTGCCGTAATTTTTGAATCCGACTTTTGACATTCAGGCCGGTTGGGGTTTGAATGTCAAAAAGCCAAATTATATCCCCCAATAGATCATTCTCATTTGTGTTCTGTAAAGGCGACTGCCGAAAACGGCATGCCGGGACAGTTAAACGCCAGCAATTCGAAACCTGGCCATTCTTTTCGAATAAAGAGGCAAACTTGTTGTTCTTTGGTTATTGTGCGGAGCGCAATAACCAAAGAACAACAAAGAATCCTACCCGTATTTCGAAACGCTGGTTAAGCGCTGTATATTCACGGCGTTTGTCTTTGCCGGGTATAAGCGCGGATGACACGTTTTCTCTTGCGCCATCCCAATCAGAGACAAAGCTTGATTTTAAGTGAAATCGAGGAGGCAAATTCCCGGAACCGGATTGTTTGTTTGCAGCGGCTGGATAAATGACTGATTTTTCTATTACATTTGGAACTTTGCAAAGCATTTAGTATTTGATAAAGTTCAGTAGGATCAAAAAAAAATAAAAAACTTTGACCATCAGCAACATTCTGCGAAGTCACAGAATCAACGAAATTGTTAAAACAAATTTACCATAAATTTGGATAATTGGAGGCGTAATTGGGTTCGCTGCTAATAAAAAAAATTAAATTCCTGGTGACAAATGATCCTGAAATTGGCGATATCCAGAACGGCGCGATTTTTGTTCGCGATAATGTGATCGAGAAAATTGGGACGGCGGCGGATATGCCTGATGCTGTGGATGAAATAATTGACGGCAGCAACTTATTGGTTTGCCCCGGTTTTGTCAATACGCACCACCATTTTTACCAGACTTTAACCCGGGCCGTTCCCGGCGCCCAAAACGAAAAGTTGTTTGACTGGCTGGTTCGTCTTTATCCGGTTTGGGGCGAATTAAATAGTGAAGCGGTCTATATCAGCTCTTTGACAGCGATGGCTGAGATGATCCTGAGCGGATGTACAACCAGCAGTGATCATCAGTATTTGTTCCCGAATGGATCTTCTTTGGACGACCAGATCAGCGCTGCCGCCGATATCGGGATGCGTTTTCATGCGGTTCGCGGTTCGATGACGCTTGGCCGCAGTCAGGGCGGGCTGCCGCCGGACCATGTCGTGCAAACAGAAGATGCGATTCTGAAAGATAGCCAGCGTGTCATTGAAAAATTCCATGATCCCCTCCCTTATTCGATGGTCCGCGTCGCGCTGGCGCCGTGCTCTCCATTTTC
>CALAEB010000555.1 GCA_937890875.1 uncultured Anaerolineaceae bacterium
CAGCAGATTGCGGCGAAAACGTCCTTTCTTCCCTTTCAGCATATCACTGAGCGATTTCAGTTCACGCCGGCCGCGGCGGGAAAGCGCCTTGCCGCGCTGGGAATTATCGATCAGCGAATCGACCGCTTCCTGGAGCATCCGTTTTTCGTTGCGCACGATCACATCCGGCGCACCCAGTTCCAGCAGTCTTTTCAGCCGGTTGTTCCGGTTGATCACGCGGCGGTAAAGATCGTTCAGATCTGAGGTCGCGAAACGTCCGCCGTCCAATTGAACCATCGGGCGCAGATCGGGAGGAATCACCGGCAGCACCGTCAGAATCATCCACTCAGGATGGTTCTTCGAAGCGCGGAAGGATTCCACCACCTTCAGACGGGAGGTGGCTTTCTTTCGTTTTTGTTTGCTTTTTGTCGTGCGGACTTCCGTCCACAGGTCTTCGGACAGTTGATCCAGATCGAGCCGTTTCAGAATGTCATAGAAGGCTTCGGCGCCCATATCCGCGCGGAAAACCTGCCCCCAGCGCGATTTGAGTTCACGGTAAGAGGTTTCGCTGAGGAAATTGAACGGCTGCAGGTCCTGTAATTCATCCCGCAATTTGGAACTCTGGCTCTGGGTTTCGGTCGATTGATCCGCCATCTGGTTCCGCAGCGCTTCCATCTGTTCTTCCGCTTCCGCACGAACCTGCAGTTTGTCCATGTCAAGCCGTTCGATATCCCGCTGCAGCTGACCTTTGAAATCGCTTTCGATTTCGTCCAATTTGTCCTTGACAGCCTTCTGCACCTTGGAGATATGTTGATTTCCAACAGTCTCCGGCTGCCGCGATGGTCAGATTCGCCGATTCAAAATAAATATCGGCATTAAGCGCCTGTCCGACCTTTTCCTGCAGTGCCGCTTCCAGACGCTGACCTTCTTTCATGACCGGGTCCAGTTTCGACGCAATCTGTTCTTCCGCGCTGGTTTCCAATGCGTTCCGCTGTTCCTGAATTTGAGCAATTTTCTTGTCTCGGCCGGATTTAACTTCCAGAATCTTCTGGTTGACTTCCTGGGCAAACTCTTTCTCCGAACCGCTGATCTCGTCCTCCAGCCGGCTGAGCGCCTTTTGGCGGGCTTCTTCATCGACATAAGTCACGATATATTGCGCAAAATAAAGTACGCGGTCCAGATTCCTTCTGGAGATATCCAAAAGCAGGCCTAAATAAGAGGGGATCCGGCGGGTGTACCAAATATGAGCGATGGGGGTTGCCAGTTCGATATGACCGAGCCGCTCACGGCGGACGGCGGAACGGGTCACTTCCACACCGCACTTGTCACAAATGATCCCTTTATAACGCGGGTTTTTATACTTTCCGCAGTAACATTGCCAGTCTCTTGTCGGCCCAAAAATCGCTTCACAAAATAAACCATCTTTTTCCGGCCGCAGACGGCGATAATTAATCGTTTCGGGTTTTAATACTTCCCCGTGCGACCAACTTCGGATGGTCTCCGGCGAAGCCAGACTGATTCCTAATGCAACTAATCCTTTAGTTTCCACGAATACTCCTCCCGACTTTTACTGCTCTGTGTACCTATTAATGCAATGAGGCGCAAAGGCCTTGCCCTATGCGCAAACATAAGTTTTTATACGAAACATTCGCCCCTATACGAATTGAGCGAACATCAATTATAGCATATCTGCCACTTAATTTCTTGTAAGAATTTCAACAGAATTTTTTTTATGACAACCCACCGGCCGTCAGCAATTCGAAATCCGGAAAATCTTTTCAAATAATTCTTTTCAAATTATAAAGCTGTTCCATCTTTTTTGAATTCCTGCCGGCAAATCAGAATCTGTTCCCAACCTTTTGAAGGGATCGAGGATAGTATTAATAGCGCATCTTTAGCACAGAAAGGCGATGTATGGACGAACAACAGGCGCTCAGGCGTCTCAAACAGGGTGATCTGCAAAGTCTGGAAACACTTGTGGAAATCTATCAGGTGCGGGCGGTTCATGCGGCAACGCTAATCGTCGGTGACCGCGGCCAGGCGGAAGACATCGTGCAGGATGCATTCATTCGAGCCTGGGAACGGATCGACCAATATGATCCGCGGCGGCCTTTCGGTCCCTGGTTTTTGCGCAGTGTCGTCAATGACGCAATAAAAACCGTAACCAGGCAAAACCGGTGGGTTCCGCTGGAGCAAGACGCGGGAGAACAATATATCGATCTGAAAGACCCGGCGCCGCTTCCGGAAGTTTTATTCGAAGCGCAGGAAACCCGGCAGATGGTATGGGAAGCGCTGCAGAAAATCCCGCCCGCTGAACGGGCCGCAATCGCGCTCTATTATTACCTGGAATTACCGGAGCAGGAAATCGCCCGGAGGCTGCAGAGCCCGACCGGAACGATCAAGTGGCGGCTCCATTCAGCCAGACAGCGCCTGGCCAAATTTCTGTCATCCAAGGTTGACACAAATGAAAAACGCAATATTCCGCCAGCAGGCGTGCAGAAATCGGGTGAACAAAAATGAACGAACGGCAATTCCATCGTATTTTATCGGACATTTCGGAAGGTCTGGCACCAAAGGATTCCATTCATCTGTGGCCGGCAATTCAAAACCGTTTGACAGCGCATACGCCGCATGAACAAGAACAAGCCATTCACGGAAAGCAATACCGCAAGCATGCTTTTTCCCGGCGGGCGGCCTGGGCAGTGTTGGCGCTGTTATTGATCGGAGGATTTTTTCTGATTACACCGATAGGCCGGGTGCTGGCGCAGGAAATCCTTCGCTTTTTTACCCGTACGCAGAACGACACATTACCGCTGCAATCCTGGCAATTGACGCCGCAGCAGACCGTGGTTCCGGGATCTGACCCATCCAGCATGCTGGATGCAAATCTGAGCGTTGAAGAAGTGGAGCAGTTGAGCGGATTTGATGTGAAAGAACCGACCTGGCTGCCGGATCAATTGACGCTGGTTGGCGCAACCTTTGATCCACCGCACTCCGTGGTACGGATTTTTTACCGCCTTGTCGAGACTAACGGACTCGTCCTCAAAGCAGAGTTCTACCGGACCTCCGAGACCTGCGCATTATGCAACGAGATCGGGGCAAGCGCAGCAGTGGAAACGGTCCGGATCGGAGACGCAACCGGAGAGTTTGTTCCCGGTGTCTGGAATTTGACCGAAGCGGGACCGATTTGGGTGAATGATCCCTATCTGAAAACCTTGCGCTGGCTCACCGATGGAATTGCTTATGAACTGCTGTATATGGGGCCCCCTGACACGCTTTCACGCGACGATATGCTGAAAATTGCCAGCAGCCTGCAATAAAAATTTTACCCTTTTAACGCCGCGACCAAATTTGGCCCGGGTGTCAAAAATCATGAATTTGCGAAGAATGGCAAAATTGTGATGCTGCCATTCTTCGCAAATTCGGCTTTTGATACCCGTCTGACAGCGGAATATACTGGTCAATAATAAGGCGCCTCAAAGGTAAATACCGATCCTTTGCCAAGCTTGCTGTCGACCGATAAAGTTCCTTTATGCAGCTTCGCGACATATTTAACAAACTGAATCCCATTCGCCGTGGCCGCAATCTTTTGATCCTGTGCCTCCAGCCCGCCGTCATCCCGGATCTTTTGCAAATCCAGCGGGGAAATCCCGATCCCGTCGTCCTGAATCCGCAGCACCCAGGTATCCACCCGGTAGGCGAGATCCACTTTCACCGGTTTGCTCTCCGGCTTGGAATAACGCACCGCGTTATCGATCAGGTTATAGACAGCCAGCGTCAGCAGCCAGGGATCACCGATGATTTTCCCGGATTGGGAACGGCTGCCTTCAATTTTCTCAATCTCATAAACAAGATCCAGTTTCTTCTTTCTGGCAATCGGTTTGATATCATAAACGACTTCTTTAATAATCTCCCCGATTTCCATTGTCTCAAAAATATATTCCCGGGGATTGCGGAAATTCAAAAGGTGTTTTTTCTTATACTGGACAATTCTGGAAAGCCGGTCCAGTTCCGTATCCGCCACGCCGCGGTAATTCTTCTGCATCAAGTTCAATTCTCCCGCATCGTTCAGCAGGTCCAGCGTCCCGCTGATTTTCCGGATCAGCAGTTCGACATACTCAATCTCGTTGGTGTCCACCGCGTTAACCGTCTCAGGAAATTCCTGCTGTGAATGGAACAGGAACAGTTTTCCTTTTTTGTCATCCGGGAAATTGATCTCATGAAAATCGCAGTGATAAAGCTCGAAAAGTTCCGTGAAATTGGAATCCGCCAGACCATTGCGGATGAGCTGCAGCACTTTCTCCTTGAATTGCATGGACTCAAATAATGAGTTGGAAATACTGACCTGTCCCGGAACGGTCACGATCAAAGCGGGAATATTCAGCTGAACCAAAAAATCGGCATAGTGATTGGCAATTGTCTGGATGCTGAAATCCTTCTGCAATCCATTCGCAATAATTTCATTGATCCAGTCGCGCAGGTTTTCAAAAAAAGTCTGCGTTTGTTCGCTGAAATGATCGGTCGGGAAACAGCCCCAGAAACATCCGCAGTATCCATACTCGGATTGCAGCGGAAGAAAAATCGCCGCAGCATCCCCCACAGTCAGATTGGAAAGCAGGCGGGATTGTTCAACGGAAGGAATGATGATCGAGGACTGACTTTTCATGATCCGGTAAAACTGGTAGTCCACTTCCTGAAATACGGAGGTGTTTCTGCCGCTGAACCAGGTTTTCAATACTTCTGCCAGGCGTTGTCCGATTTTTTCATTCAGGATTAATCGGACTGAGATCGGCTGCAGGAACTG
>CALAEB010000556.1 GCA_937890875.1 uncultured Anaerolineaceae bacterium
GATCAGAAATTCGTCGCCGCCATACCGGCAAATCACATCCGAGTCACGCACGGAACCCAGCATCAGCCTGGCGATTTGTTTGATCACAAAATCCCCTTCGCCATGTCCGTAATCATCATTAATGGCTTTCAAACCGTCAATATCGATGAAGGCGATGCAATGTGACTCCGATGGATTGCTGGATGCCAAAAGTTTTTCCAATTCTTCCAGTCCCGCTTTCCGATTGTACGCTCCGGTCATCGAATCCATCGACGCTGAGAGCATCAACAGGCGCTCATTGGTTTTCCAATCACTCACATCCTCAATCATATGCAGAAAGAACTGCTGTTCATTCGGGAGCAGAAACCGGTCCGCTGTAATTCTGTACCATATCTTGTGATCTTCATCATAAATTTCGCGGAAAATCGGAAATGCATTTTCCGCGCAGCTGAATGACGAAATCAAATTAAGCAGGACATTTTCATTGTCCACCGTCACTTCAGGTATGATTTCGATGTCTCCGAAAATTTCCCTTGCCGGACGGTTGGAAAAAACAACCCGCCGGTTGCTGTCCACCTCCAGCACACTGATCCTGAGTAAATTAAGTGCCTGCAGAATTTGGTGATATCGCCAGCTGTTCACAGACGCGGCAGCATCATCCGGATCGTTTACCCCGCGAATGGAATCGGACACAATCCGGTCGATCAGCCTGTTAAACGCCGTATATAATTCTCCGGTATACATCAGCTTGCTGACCACTTTCCCGGATAAAAGCTGCTGGGAACTCCATACCAGATTGGAAAGCTGCGAGTGGAGCTGCTTCAACGGTCCGGCCATGTAGTTGCCGCGGGGAGGGAGCAGCCCGTCCAATTTTCCTTCCGAAAGATCAGTCGCCAATCGATTCATCTCATCCAAATTTTGTCCGAGCTGATTCAGCAGCGTAATTATTTCCCTTAAATCCGGATCAGATACCTGGGTATCGATCGATTCAGGCTGCTTCCCTGATAACAATGGTTCCAGTTCGTTTCGTATTTTTATGTGAATTTCATGAATATCATCATCCACGTTCTATTCATAACTCCAATCGAAAATCACCAAAGTCATTGCAGAGCGACCCACCGCAGACCAACTCATATTCCGTCCACAGTGAAACGGCAGGGGCGGTCCCCGGTTGCCCAGCAGTCAATTTCTTTGACCGCAAAAGGACGTCGAAAATATGTCTCAAATATTCCGGAAATAAAGCCTTCATCATAGTCACAAACGGTTTCACCGGTCACAGGCAGGCCGGAACAATCCGCATCCTCCGAAACCGTCAGGATAAAAGACAACGCTTCCAGATCAACCTTTTCAACAAACAATACGCCAATTTTTAAATCCCTCAATGTATTCGCGAGGTTTGCAAGAAAGAAATCGAAATCACTGCTGGTTTCGAGCACATTTTTCGTAAACTCGACTCCGGCAAGATGACCTGCGGCCTTGTACAGGTCTCTTGCAGTCGAATCATCATATTCCCGGGCAAGAACATCTCTCAATGTGTATTGAAACAAACGGTAGACGAGCACAGGCAGATATGGGCCGAGGTTTTTCCTGCCCTCACCGATATCACCCAGGCCGCTCCAAGTGAACTTCGATTCTTTCATTTCATATCTCATTTTTTCTTCTCCAAATATGGCCGGGCCGTGTGACAGCACAAACAAACGTCCGGCACGTGAATTTTTATGGCGGTTGCTT
>CALAEB010000557.1 GCA_937890875.1 uncultured Anaerolineaceae bacterium
CAGACAAAATGATTATGATCTGGTTGTGACCTGCACCGACTTGATTGTCCAGTCCAATATCCGGAACAAACGATTGATCTTGGTTCAGGAAGGGATCACGGAACCGGAAGATTTTATTTACTGGCTCGTGCGGACTTTCCATCTGCCGCGGGTTTTGGCAAACACAGCCGCAACCGGGCTGTCCAACGCCTATGACAAATTTTGCGTGGCTTCTTACGGGTACAAAAAACATTTTATCAAAAAAGGCGTCAAACCCGAAAAAATTATCGTCACCGGCATCCCGAATTTTGACAATCTGAAGACCGCGCGGATCAATAAATTCCCACATAAGCATTATGTTCTGGTAGCGACCTCCAGCATCCGGGAAACGGGAAAATTCGACGACCGGATCGGTTTTCTCAACCGGGTGAAACAAATCGCGGGGGATCGAAAGATCATTTTCAAACTGCACCCGAACGAAGACGTTAAACGGGCAAAGAACGAGATCAAACGCGTTATTCCGGATGCAATCATCTTCACTAAAGGCAATACAAACCATATGATTGCCAATTGCGATGTCCTCATCACACAGGTTTCCACCGTCGTTTACGTCGGCATCGCGCTCGGGAAAGAAGTTTATTCCTATTTTGACCTGAAAATGCTCCGTTCGCTGCAGCCGATTCAAAACAACGGCAAGTCCGCCTTCCGAATCGCCGATGTCTGCCGCAACGTGATCCAAATCCCGCTTGCGGAGCTGCGCAAACCGAAATACAAGCGCCGCGCGATAAAGAAATGGCTTCCGTTCGAATCACAATAAAAGAACCGGTAATTCGAAATTTACCAGCGGAAATCTCTTTATGCAAGTTTATTCTTCGGTTGTTGTGTGCGTTTGATCAACCGAAGATTTTTTTTGCGGCGAACAGAATTGATCTCCGGAATTTGAATTGCCGGTATCAAGCCAACAGGTTTGATAAGGCTGAAGCACTTTCCCAAAAGCTGTCTTTTCGCTGTCCGTAACATTTTGCAGACATAAATATTGATCATTTCCTCGCGCCCCGGTCCGCAATACCGCAAAAACTCCCGGTCCGGCATCCAGAACCCGTTGTTCCCCATACGGATCAAACGCGGCAGAAGCGGAACGGATTCGCAGCAGCTGACGAAAACGATCCAACACGCGTGCCCGGAGTGATTGAGAATCAGCCAGCGTATGAACCAGCGTTTCCCAAATCAATTTTTCCCGGTTGATCGAACGTTTTTCGCCGGTTAACGCCAGACCCTGGTTCCAGTTACGCGAACCGACCAAGCTATGGAAATAAATCCCCGGAACGCCTTTCAAGGCCAGCGCAATCGCATAAGCCGCCATGAAACGATCGATCTGCATGGTGCCGGATTCGCCGGCAGCCGGGTCGGACAGCGCGTCAAAATAATTGATGTTCATCTCATAAGGCACCTGACTCCCGTCAGGATTGTTCTTATAAGAGATCGCACCGCCATGCGCAAGACAGGACTGCACCAGCGCATCGATCGCCTGTTCGGAAAGGATCCCGCGGGCGGGGTTCAGCCCGATTCCGTCATGGGACGCTAAAAAGTTAAAAAAAGTCGTCTTGTCAGAAGGCAGTTCCAGTCCGGCAGCCCAGCCGGAAAGCGCGCTGCAGTCACCGCACAGCAGCGTATGCAGCACCAGCGGAGGAAGCGCAAAATTGTATACCAGTTGCGCCTCGTTGGTTCCGTCGCCGAAATAGGAGATATTTTCCGTGTGGGCTACATTCGTTTCCGTAATGATCTGCACATATGGCGCCGCCGCATCAAACACAGCCCGCAGCAACTGGATGAATGCATGTGTCTGCGGCAGATGAATGCAGCCGGTTCCGATTTCTTTCCAGAGATAGGCAATAGCATCCAGACGGATCACCTGTGCCCCCTGCGAAGCATAAAAAAGCATCAGGTCAACCATTTCCAGCAGCAATTCCGGTGTCTGATAATTC
>CALAEB010000558.1 GCA_937890875.1 uncultured Anaerolineaceae bacterium
AAGGGGCGAATCAACCACGGATCTGGTTTTCTCCGGACATAATCTGGTTGCGCAGAATGGGGCGATTCTTTCGGAAGCTAACCCGTTTGGAAACGGCAAAGCTGTTACCGAGATCGATTTGCAGGAACTGGCCTTTGAACGCAGGAAGCTGAACACGTATCACGAGACGGATATCGCCGGCTATACGGTGATTCCTTTTTCCATGCCGCTGGCTCCGACCAAACTGACCCGAAAAATCCCCGCGAATCCGTTTGTTCCGGATGATCCGGCGCGTTTGAAAGAACGCTGTGAACTGATTCTCTCCATTCAAAGCGAGGGTTTGCGGAAACGGGTTTCGCATGTCGGCGCTGAGTCGGTAGTGCTGGGAATTTCCGGCGGGCTGGATTCCACGCTGGCGCTTCTGGTTTGCGCCCGTGCGATGCAGTCGCTCGAGCGGCCGATGACCGATATTGTTGCTGTCACCATGCCGGCCTTTGGAACCAGCGAACGGACGAAGACCAACGCCATCCGGCTGTGCGAGGCTATCGGGACAACGCTGCGCGTGGTGGATATCACGGAGAGTGTGCGCAGTCATTTCCGGGATATCGGGCATTCCGAAACGGATCACTCTGTGCTTTATGAAAACGCACAAGCCAGAGAACGCACGCAGGTCCTGATGGATATCTGCCATCAGACGAACGGGATCGTGGTGGGAACCGGCGATCTCTCCGAACTGGCGCTGGGCTGGGCAACCTACAATGGCGACCACATGAGCATGTACGGCGTTAACAGTTCCATTCCGAAGACGCTGGTCCGGTTTTTGGTGAACTACTGCCGGGAGACGACGGATCACCCGCTGTTGGCACAGGTGCTCGGTGATATTCTGTCCACGCCGGTCAGCCCGGAGCTGCTGCCGCCCAAGGATGGGCAGATCACACAGCGCACGGAGGACATCATCGGGCCGTATGAACTGCATGATTTCTTTCTGTATTATATGATCCGCCGCGGTTTTCCGCCGGAAAAAATCCGCTACCTGGCCGGGATCGCTTTTGACGGCGTCTATTCGCCGGAGACAATTCAGAAATGGCTGAAGCTGTTTTACCGGCGGTTTTTTGCACAGCAGTTTAAGCGCTCCTGTTTGCCGGACGGTCCGAAAGTCGGGACGGTTACGCTCTCCCCGCGCGGAGATTGGCGGATGCCGAGCGATGCTTCCGCGGCGGTATGGCTGGATTGGGATTGAATTTAATCCGGCGGCGGATTGGCTTTCCATAGAAAAAAATGAGAGAACAACAAACACCCTTTTTCGGTGGTTTAATGCTTTTGACACCCAAACCATATTTCGAATTTCTGAGGGAAAGATGAATTTATCTCGCGTATTCAGATTCCATCAATTTCATTTCCTGTGGACGCTTTTGCTGATGACGCCGTTCATGCTGAGCGGCTGTTACCTGATTGAAACCATGCAGCAGGAACCGCTGCCCACCAACACACCGCTGCCGGCGATCAACCTGACCATGCTGCCCGTGCTGCCCACGCTGCCGCCGTTGGTTCCGACGGAAACGCCGGTGCCGGAAGCACAGATCCGGTTTGAAACGGACGACGATCTTTTTTCGCGGACAATCCCGGAACAGATCCCATCCAAAGGAAATCAGCCGGCCGGTTTCGCCGGGACGGTGTCCGAATCCGCGCTTCATTCGTACCAGGTGAGGCATGCTTCCGGCGTTGTGTTTGATGTGACCTGTGATGATTTTTGCTTTTATGTGGACGGGCGGAAAAAACTGACTGACCCCGAAAAAATTGAAACCGGCACGCGGGTGCTTGTCTTTGGCACTGCGGCGGTCGATGACCCGCTGAAGGTCAATGCCGATGCGATTGCGGCGGACATTGCGGATTCAGGAAATGCGGCCGGCAGCCGGCTGGCAGATCCGGCTTCGTTTCCTTATCCGCTGGAATATACGGAATACGAGCTGAAATCACCGCCCGGGTTAAATCCGCTTACGCTGAATCCGATTGAAGGGTCGCTTGATCAG
>CALAEB010000559.1 GCA_937890875.1 uncultured Anaerolineaceae bacterium
AATTCAGACAGCGTCGTTCGCCGGGCCATCCGTTTCAGCACGCTTTCCGACCCGGATTGCAGCGGGAGATGAAAATGCGGACAAAGGCGCGGATCTGCCCATAGATCCAAAAAGGACTCCGGAATATTCCAGGATTCCAAAGAAGAAAGCCGGATTCGCGGCAGATTACTTTCCTTCAAAATCGTCTCCAGCAAATTCCCCAAATGCCGGGGAGGATCAAAATCCAATCCCCAGGCTCCCAGGTTTACGCCGGTCATGACAATTTCTTTCCCGTCAGCCAGTTCAACCGCCCGGATCTGTCTCAACACCGCTTCCGGCGAGACGCTGCGCGCATCGCCGCGCGCCAGCCGGGTGATACAAAACGTACAATGGTTGTCACATCCGTCCTGAACTTTGAGAAATGCCCGCGTCCGGGCATGAACGCCGGGAAGCGGCTCCCGTTTGATCGGCTCCACATCAAATAATTCCGGATTAACTCCGAGCACAATTGCGGGGAGTGCATCCTTCATCCGGTTGGGTACCACACGGGAAACACCGGGAAACCGGGCAGCCGTTTCCGGCTCCATATCCGACCAGCATCCGGTGACAATAACATTTGCCTTGCCGTCTTTTCCGGCGTTGCGGCAGTTACTGCGCAGGTATTAATAACAACGACATCCGCTTCTTCATGGCATGCGGCGATTTCATATCCCTGCGACCGGAATTGGGAAGCAAACCGTTCGATTTCCGCCTGATTCAGCCGGCAGCCTACCGTATCAAAAAAAACTTTCACGTTTTCCGCGGCCGGACCTTTCCGGCGCAGACCGCCCTCGCCCAATTCGATCGTCCGCTCATAGCAGGCCCATATCGCGCGGGAAAGCGTGCTGCGCAGACCGCCTTTTTCAAGATAATAAAGTGCCTCGGCGGTCGTCCCTCCCGGCGAAGTCACCTCGTTCCGAAGAATCGCCGGATGATCGCCACTCTTTTCCAGATAAGCGGCAGATCCTTTTACCGTCTGGACAGCCAGTTTTTCCGCTACATTCCGCGGAATTCCCATCTGGACAGCAGTATCAATCATCGCTTCGATAAACAGAAAAACATAAGCCGGCCCGGAACCGGAAACCGCCGTGACGATATTCAGGTCGGATTCCTTTTCAAAAGGGATTACGATCCCCAAACCGGATAAAATCAGAATAGTCTGTTCCTTTTGCGCTTCGGTCACTTCTTCCGTCGCATACCATCCCGAAACGCCGTCACCGGTCTGTGCCGGCGTGTTCGGCATCACCCGGACAACAGCCGGATGATCCAGTCCGCTGCAAATCACATCCGTCGGGACGCCGGCAACAATTGAAATCACCAGCCCATCCGGCGGAATTTTTCCTTTCAATTCCGCAAGAACGGACGGCAAAAACTGCGGTTTGACTGCCAGCAGCACAACTTCGGCATCCTGAACGCCATCCGGATTAGAAGCTGCGGCGGAAACTCCCAATTCGGCATGCATCCGCCGAACCTTTTCCGCGTCAACATCAGAAACGAAAATCGTTTCCACGGGGAAAATATCTTTTTGGATCATTCCGCTTATGATTGCCCGCCCCATCATCCCGGCACCAATCACAGCCATTCTTTTTTGGTTCATAAAACTCCGCACCTATAAGGTTATTGACTACGTTATTCCTTTTGCCAGCGGCCGTAAATTGCCATTGACAATAACCTGCCGCCGGAAGCATCGCGCAAACAGACTTCCCCGTTTGAGACAAAGCCTCCCCGTCCGCTTGTCACTTCAGCCAAAGCATTGTTCAGTGTCAGCGAAGACGCTTTGACCGCATAAGCCGTGACCAGCAAAAAACGCGCATCGGACGCCAAAATCTGCCCGCAGGCCCGGATCAATTCCGGAAAGCCTTTGTAAAACTCCCACACTTCCCCTTTCGGGCCGCGCCCGAATTTTGGCGGATCCAAAACAATTCCCTGGTAACGGGATCCGCGCCTGGCCTCCCGCTGAACGAACTTCAACCCATCATCAAGGATCCAGCGGATTGAATCCGGGTTCAGCCCGGAGCAGGTCTGATTTTCTTTTGCCCATTGAACCACTTTTTTCGAAGCGTCCAGATGCGTCACCTTCGCTCCTGCCGCCGCAGCCGCCAGGGAGAGTGCACCGGTATATCCGAAAAGATTCAAAACATGAAAAGGGCGGTCCGCCGCCGAAATCTGCTGCCGGACCCAATCCCACTGGCAGGCCTGTTCCGGAAAAATCCCGACTTGTTTTGAATTGGAAAGCATCAATTTAAAAGCTAAATCTTTATAACGAATTTTCCAGTCCGCTGGCATATTGCCGGATTTTTTCCAATGACCGCCATTCTCTTCCGCAGAAGGAATAAATTCAGCGGCCGCCCGCTCCCATTCAGCGACCGGAAGCGCCCGGGCCCAAACGGCTTCCGCCTCCGGGCGGATCAGCCGGATTTTGCCGAACTGT
>CALAEB010000560.1 GCA_937890875.1 uncultured Anaerolineaceae bacterium
TCTGACAGGGGACGCGCTTGATTCCAGCGTTTCGAAATTTAGACGAGCCCTTCGAATAAGAAACGAAAGAACAACAAAGAACCCTTCCATATTTCGAAACGCTGCTTGGTGGCCAGAGGGTTTCGGGCATTGAAACTGTGGCCCGCTTGGCGGAAATCCGGCGGTTTGCCGGGCACGGTTGTCTCCTGCGCGGCAGAACTGTCCCGGTGAAGTAAAATTGTAATCATGATTCCGATTTGTTTCGGGCTTTTCACCCGCTGGAAGTGTGAGTTCGGAAAACCGCGGATAATTTCTTAAAATCGGGCGGATGTATTCCCGGTTTATACGGATATCCGGAAGAAAAATTTTTGGCAGAAGAAATTGGTTAAAGTGTCAAGAAGTCAAATTGTCGAAGCGGAAACTGTTGCCCTTTTGACACCCCACCCAAAAAATGATTGGATAAAGAAATGACAGCGTCGCCTTCCGCAAGCGGAAAACTGAAAATCTTTTTCGGATATGCCCCAAGTGTGGGGAAAACATACGCCATGCTGGATGAGGCCGGAGCGTTGGTCAAATCCGGAGCGGATTTGGTGGTCGGTACCATTAATCCGCAGTCCAACCCCGAGACACTGGAATTTGCCCGCGGATTGCCTTCGCTTTCGGAAAATTGCACGGATCATTTTGATCTGGATGCAGCGCTGCGCCGGAAACCGGATTTTTTGATCATTGACGAATTCGCTTATGAAAATCCGCCCGGCGCGCGGAACCGCAAACGATACCAGGATGTTGAAGAATTGCTCCGGGCCGGGATCAACGTATATACGACGATTGATATTGAAAATATCGACAGTATGTCGGATATCGTCGAGGGAATTACCGGGCGGCAGATCCTTGAGCGGATTCCGGACTACCTGTTTGACCAGGCGGACCGGATCAACATCATTGATATCGAACCGGCTGAGCTGCTGCTCCGCTATAAAAGTCATAACGGGGGATCGATTCCGGGTCAAGCCATCCCGGATTGTTTTTTATCCATCGAAAATCTCAGATTGCTGCGTGAAATTGCTTTGCGGAAAGCGACCATCCGGATCAGCGCAGATAACCAGCAGGAAAGCGAAACAGCCGAAAAACAAGTCAATTCAAAATGGCTGGTTTGTGTCGGGACTTCTCCTTCATCAGCCAAATGCATCCGCTGGACGGCGAGGGCCGCAAACGCTTTTCAGGTGAATTGGACCGCTTTGCATATTGATACGGATCAACGGATATACAAATCGGCGGGCCATAAAAAGGACCTGACGGAAAACCTGGAATTAGCCGAAAAACTGGGCGCCGAGGTCGTCACGCTGCCCGGTCAGGATATCGCTGAGACGGTTATCGCATACGCGAAGTATTCGGGGATGACCAATATCGTCATCGGAAAGAGCCGAAACAGGAAAAAGCTGAAAGATTGCTTCACGCCGGATTTTGAGGATCAACTGATTCTCGGTCTGCCTCAGGCTGAAATCCATATGATTCCTGACCGCCTTCCACGCCAGCCGTATGATTCGGAATATTTTAAAAGCCGTAAAGTGCCGTTCCATTTTTCCTGGAAAGATTTCCTGCATACGGTTTTGCTGATTTCTGCGGCGACAATCATTTCTTATCTTCTGCACCAGATCAATCTGGGTGAACAGAATGCGATCATGCTCTATATTCTGACGGTATTGCTGATTTCCCGCATAACGACCGGATATCTGTATGGTGTGATCGCCTCATTTTTAAGCGTTCTGGTTTTTAATTTCTTTTTCACCGCGCCTTATTTTACGTTCAGTTCGAAGGAGATCGGCTATCCGGTCACCTTCCTCATTATGCTGATGGTGGCGCTGACCACCAGCGCATTAACGGTTCGCATCAAAGCGCAGGTGAATCAGGCGGTTGAACGGGAGCAGCGCACGAACAAACTCTATGAAATCAATCAGAAACTGCTGGCGACCGGGGAGATGCAGCGTATTGTTCAGCTCGCGAGCGAATCGATCGCCGGCATTTTTGAGCGGTCGACAATCTTTTATCTGGCGGCGTCGGACGGGCTGGAGAAAGAAGGCTTTGATTACGCTGTGAACGCTGAGGATGTTTCTGTCTTTCAATCCGCTGCCGAAAGGGAGGTTGCGGATTGGGTTTTCCGGAATCAGAAGGAAGCCGGCAGCGGGACGGATACTTTCCGTAACGCGCACGGGTTTTACCTGCCGGTCGGTTCAACCAAAGAGATGGTTGCGGTGATTGGGTTGTCCTGCGCGAAAGGGAATCTCAGTCATGAAAACCGGCTGTTTCTCAGGCTGGTCAGTTCTCAGATTGCCATGGCGCTTGAACGGCAGATGAGATCGCAGATGCTTTGGGACAGCCAGCAGCGTATTCTGGTGGAATCCGAAAAAGAAAAGACGCGCAGTAATCTTTTGCGGGCAATCTCGCATGATTTGCGCACGCCGTTGACCGGGATCCTCGGCGCAAGCGCTGCGGTGCTTGAGAACGACCGGCAGATCGATGCGGAAACAAGGAAAAAGCTGGTCGGAAATATCCGGGAAGATGCTCAATGGCTGTTGCGCATGGTAGAAAATCTCCTTTCAGTTACGCGGATCAATCAAGGAACGGCGAACGTTACAAAAACGCCGGAAATTGTCGAAGAGATTGTCGGTGTCGCGCTTGCCAGGATCCGGAAAAATTTTCCGGGCAGGAAAATTTCAGTCAGCGTAGCGCCTGATTTATTGATGGTGCCGATGGACGGAACGTTGATTTCCCAG
>CALAEB010000561.1 GCA_937890875.1 uncultured Anaerolineaceae bacterium
GGATGAGCTATTTTTGGATGGGCCGGTTTTTGATATCGGGATCATAAAAGGCGATTTTTTTTATCAAAGAATTATACCGAACGGTAGGTATGCCAACAAAGGAGGACACTCAAATGAATCAACAACCCGATTGGATCCGGGAAGCTGTTTTTTATCATATTTACCCGCTTGGATTTTGCGGCGCGCCAAGGCGGAATTTGTTCACCGGTGAGCCGGTGGATCGGCTGACGAAAGTTAAGGATTGGATACCGCATCTGCTTGAACTGGGCGTCAACGCACTGTATCTCGGCCCGCTGTTTGAATCGGGCGCGCACGGGTATGACACGGCTGATTATTATATGGTGGATCGCCGTTTGGGTGACCGCCAGGCGCTGAAGCAACTGTCCGGGGAGTTGCAGCGCAATGGCATTCGTTTGATCCTGGATGGGGTGTTTAATCATGTCGGGCGGGATTTCTGGGCGTTTCGCGATGTATTGGAAAAACGGGAAGCCTCGGCTTATATTGACTGGTTCAGCGGATTGCGTTTTGATGCGCGCAGCCCCTATGGCGACCCGTTTACCTATGAGTCCTGGAGCGGTCATTATGATCTGGTGCGGCTGAATCTGCGCAACCCGGCAGTGCGGGATCATCTGTTTGCGGCCATCCGTATGTGGATGACAGAATTCAACCTTTCCGGGCTGCGGCTGGATGTGGCGGATTGTCTGGAGCCGGATTTCATCCGTTTGCTGCGGAAGTTTACGATCGGACTCAAATCGGATTTCTGGCTGATGGGCGAAGTGATCCACGGGGATTACCGGCGTTGGGCGAATCCGGAGATGCTGCATTCGGTGACCAATTACGAGTGTTATAAAGGATTGTATTCCAGCCTGACCGACCGGAATTATTTTGAAATTGCCTGGTCGCTCAACCGCCAATTCGGGCCGGAGGGAATGTACCGCGGGATCCCGCTGTATAATTTCGCCGACAACCACGATGTGGACCGGGTTGCGAGCAGTTTGCGCGATCCGGTAAATTTGTATCCGCTTTATCTGCTGCTGTTCACGATGCCGGGCGTCCCTTCCATCTATTACGGCAGTGAATGGGGGTTGGAAGCGAAGCGGACAGCGGAACGGGATGAGATGCTGCGCCCGGAATTGGATCTGTCCGCACTGGAGGCGACCTCTCCGCAGCCGAATTTGCCGGGAGATATTGCCAGGCTGGCGGCGCTGCGGAAATCGCTGCCGGCGCTGAGGGATGGCGGTTACCGGCAGCTGTCGGTTGCGCACGAACAGCTCGCTTTCGCGCGGATGACGGATCAGCAGACGGTGGTTGTGCTGCTGAACGCGGCGGATACGGCCCATGCGATGTCGGTGCCGGTGCCGGAAGGCTTCAGCGGCGGGATCGACCGGCTGAACGGAGGACAGCGTTTCCCGGTGCGGGACGGTATGCTGTGTGTGGATGCGGTGTCTGCCGGCTGGGGACGGGTAGTTGAGCTGAATCACTGAGAGAAAATTGTTTGATTGCAGCCATTCAGAACTTGATTGAAGTATTAAAAGTCAAATTGTAAAAAAACAAAACTTTTGGTGCTTTTATAACCGGTTGCACGGGATATAACGCTGATCGGCCTTTCCGTTTCTACGCTCTGCACAGAATCAGGACAACTGCAAGTCCCGCTTACTTGTTGAAAGATGTCCCCATATTTCAATTTTCGACTTTCCCGGCACATTTTTGGGAAAATGGTAAAGAAAAAGCCCTGCCGGGGAAACCGGCAGGGCCGCAAAATCGCTAAAGATCGTCACCGTTTTGTTCGTTTCGGTTTGGCGAAGTCGATATAACCCAACTCAACGTTGACCGAAATCAGCTCCACCGTGACCCGGTCGCCCACGTCCAGCCCGTCGAAACCGCGCACCAGCTTGCCTTCCACCGGCAGGTCGATCAGGCGCACC
>CALAEB010000562.1 GCA_937890875.1 uncultured Anaerolineaceae bacterium
GCTTGAACTCGACAGACGTTTTCTGAAGACGATCATTTAAAATATGGCGTCTTCGAATTTCTTTCCCGGAAAATGATTTCAGGCTGATTTTGGCAATTATATTATTCATTCTTAATGAATTAAACAAATACGTTTATATTTTATAAATTCCGGAAGCGTTCTCTCTTTTTATGGTAGAATATTGCGTAATGGTATGATGGGGGATAATGGACTTAATTTCTCTCATCCATTATTTTCTTTATCTTGGATATCTGAGATAACAGACAATACAAGCGTGATCATTAATCACGGGAAAGAAAAAAATGGCAAAACGAATTTATATAAACGATTTAACTTTGCGCGACGGGCATCAGAGCTGCGCCGCCACACGTATGACTACTGAACAGTGTATGCGTGTATTGCCGATCATCAAAGACGCTGGCTATGAAATTTTTGAGTTATGGGGTGGCGCGACATTGGATTCGGCAATCCGGTTTACACGGGACGATCCATGGGAACGCTTGGAAGCGTTCCGCGATGAAATGGGCGGCGGAGAGAAAATCCAATCCCTTTTGCGCGGACAAAATCTTTTTGCATATAACCCCTATCCCGATGACCTGCTGACCGCGTTTATCCGGCAGAGTATCGAGTCGGGCAGCAAAAATATGCGTATTTTTGACGCATTAAATGATATCCGGAATTTACGGATGGCAATCCTGGCGACAAAGGCCTACGGCGGAAAAGTGGAAGCCGCGATGTCCTATACGACCAGCCCCGTCCATACTACACAATATTTTATCGATTATGGGAAAGTCCTTTTGGATGAGGGTGTGGATCGGATCGCGATTAAAGACATGGCCGGTTTGCTGCATCCGAAAGATGCCATCGTTCTGTTCAAAGCACTGAAAAAAGAAATCAATGTCCCCATCGTTTTGCATACCCACACGACCACCGGCGTATCGCTGGTGAATATGGCGCTGGGGATGAAATATGGTATTGATATGTTTGATACCTGCATTTCTCCTTTTGCCGGCGGGCCATCCCATTCTCCGGTTGAAATCGTCGCAATTATTGCCGAGCGGATGGGGTTTGATCATGGATTGGATAAAGCCGCAATTACAAAAGCCCAGGATAAACTGCGGGTCATTTTTGAAGAACTGAAGGGTTCCATCCCGAGTTTTGGCAAATTCCGCAAAAAACCGGTTTATTTCGAAGATGTTCCGGTTGAAAAAGTTGACAAAATGATTGAAGCGATTATGAAAGACGAAGAGGATTTACAGACTGCAATCGATATCAGCCGCGAAATTATGAAAGACCTGGACTATCCCGGTTTCGATGACCGTATTTTTGAATCGCAGATCCCCGGCGGTATGCTCTCCAACCTGGAGAAGCAGCTGAAGGAGATGGGTGTCCAGGAAAACATGATGGATGCTGTGATGGCGGAAATTCCAAGCGTGCGCGCGGACGTCGGGTATGTCCCGCTGGTGACGCCGACCAGCCAGATTGTGGG
>CALAEB010000563.1 GCA_937890875.1 uncultured Anaerolineaceae bacterium
ATCATACATTTTTAACGCCTGGGAGCAATTCTGAAGATTCCGCTGCGCGGAAAGTGCACTCGTCATCTCTTCCGCCGCATTCACATTGGAACCTTCTACCATTTTCCAAAGGATACTGGGGTTTTGTATAAGAGTGGGCGCCCCGCCGTTGGAAGAAAACATTCCTTCCCCGCTGGCCCGCAAAGTATTGTAATCGGCAAAATTATAAACCGCAATCCTGCCGACGTTCTTCCCGTTTACCATCAGATTTCCCTGCTCATCCGCTGCCAATTGGTCGGTTCCCACCGAGATCTACACTCTTTCCCTACACGACGCTCTTCCGATCTGTTCCCACTTTAATCGGGCCGTTACTTCCTAAAACCCGGCCGACATCTTTCAGAGCCAGGTAACCGTCCTTGTCGACGTTAAAGCTGCCGTTGCGGGTGTATACCGTGCCGTTTTCCCCCTGAACCGCAAAAAAGCCCTCGCCTTTAATCGCAAAGTCCAGTGACCGGTTGGTATTGCTTAAAACACCTTCCGTATGGATGGTGTTCGTTTTGTCCGCCACCGTTATCAGGCTCATATCTCCGATCTCTGTTTTCTGTGTATCGACTCGGTTAATCATCATTTTTCCAAATGTGGAAACAGAAACTTTTTTCTTTTTGTATCCGGGAGTTTCCAGATTCGCCAGGTTATTACTGATTCCGGTTAAAACCCTGCTCTGCGTCAGCATGCCGGAGCCGAGGGCGTAAAATCCTCTGTCCATCTTTTTTCCTCCTTACTGGTTTAGGTATTCCGCTAAATACTTCTTTAATTTGCGAAGTGCGCTGGAGTGAATCTGTGAAACCCTGGACTCGCTGATTCCCATTACACCCGATATTTCTTTAATTTTCAACTGTTCCTTATAATACAGCGAAATAACGATCTGCTCCTTATCATTCAGCAGTTTAATATCGTCCGCAAGAATGTCCTGAAGCTCCTTTTCGGCCACCACCTGCTCCGGCCCGTGAATGGAATCACTGGACTGGCTTACCTGAATATTTTCAACGCCCTTTTCATAGATCATCTCTTCAAAGGAAAGCATATTCAGCACACAGGTTTCCGCCTGCATCTTTTCAAAATCCGTCAGGCTGACTTTCAAATACTCCGCCATTTCTTTATCGGTGGGTCCGCGGCCTAAATGATGGCTTAAATCATTTTCCGCCTCACTGATATCCTTGGCAATGCGTTTCAGCCTTCTTGGAAAGCAATCCTGTTTCCGTATGTAGTCGATCATGGCACCGCGCACTTTGATGGAAGCATAGGTTTCAAACTTAACCTTCTTTTCCTCGTCAAATTTTTCTACCGCATCCAGCAGCGCGATAAGACCTTCGTTGACGATATCGTCCATATAATTAAAATATTGGTAGCGACCGACCGTTTTGAGCGCGATGCATTTTACGATGTAACTGTATTGTATGACAAGCAGATTTCGGACACCTTGATCTTTTGTCTGATGGTACTGCGCCCATAATTCCACTGTTGAAATCTGTTCTGTTTCTATATTTTTCAATTCAGCCGCCCCTCCCAACTTAAATTTCTTGCGGCCTGTTATTCAAGCACTACATTGGCAACCGCTTGAATCTGCACGTCGGAATTCAGCTCATTGAACGACAAAACAACCGCGTTGGGATAGAACTGCGCAAGCATTTTGCTGAAATAAATTCGCACAACAGGCGAAGTAAGAATAATCGGTACATTGATCACTTCTTTTACCTTGGTGATACAGTCAAGCAGCTTGGACACAATTTTCTGCGTTGTCTGCGGGTCAAGGGAAAGATAGGTTCCCTGATCGTTTTTGCTGATGGAATTTACAATCAGTCTCTCCACTTCGCTGTCCAGCGTAATAACCCTGATCTGGCCGCCGTCCGACCATTTGCGGGTAATCGTCCGTTTCAGGGACTGACGGACATATTCGGTTAAAATCTCCGGATCATGTACATTGACGGCATAGTCCGAAATCGTCTCGAGTATGGTTTCCATGTCCCGAATCGGGATGCCCTCTTTTAACAGGTTGCAAAGGATTTTTTGAAGGCCGGAAAAGGAAATCAAGTTGGGTATGACATCGTCCACAAGGGTGGAACCGGTCTTTTTGACGGTTTCCAGCAGCTGATTTAAATCCTGTCTGGAAAGCAGCTCATAGGCATGTCTGCGAACGGTTTCGGATAAATGGGTAACGACCACGGAAAGCGGATCGATTACGGTATAGCCGTAAATTTCGGCAATTTCCTTTTTGTCCTTGGTAATCCATTTACTCGGGATTCCGTAGGCCGGCTCGATGGTTTCAATTCCGTCGATAACGCCCGTAAGATTTCCGGGGTCGAGTGCCAGATAATAATCCACCAGAATTTCTCCCCGGCTGACTTCCTCCCCTTTAATCTTAATAACATACTGGTTCGGGTTCAGCATTCCGTTGTCGCGCAGGCGAACCGCCGGGATAACCATACCCATTTCCAAAGCAAACTGTTTGCGGAAAGTAACCAGTCTTTCGATAAAGCTGCTTCCGCTGTTTTCATCGACCAGAGGAATCAGACTGTAGCCGAATTCCATTTCAATCGCGTCAATTTGCAGAAGATCATAAATATTGTCAATATTTTTATAATAGCTGGTTTCATCCTGTTCCGCGGCAGCCGTTTCCGGCACCTGGTTTTTCTGCCCCGCCACAGCGGCAGTTTCGTTTTTCTTCTTCAGACTGAAGCCTGCCGCTAAAAGGGCAACCGCTAAAATCAGGATTTGCACAACCGGCATTCCCGGAATAAAGCAAAAGCAAATCAAGGTAAATGCCGCGATAATCATGACAATCGGATAAGACGAAAACTGTTTGGAAACATCCAGGCTCAGGCTGGAATCCGACGCGGCGCGCGTAACGATCATGCCGGTTGCGGTTGAAATCATCAGCGCCGGCAATTGCGAGACCAAACCGTCACCGACGGTTGCAATCGAATAAACATTCAGAACATCGGCGAAGGAGCTTCCGCCCTGCACCATGCCGATAATGGTTCCGCCGATGAAATTGATAAACGTGATAATGATACAGGCAATGGCATCGCCTTTAACGAACTTGGTGGCACCGTCCATGGAACCGTAAAATTCCGCTTCGCGCTGGATGTCTTCTCTGCGCTGACGCGCCGTGGATTCGTCGATAATGCCTGAGTTCAGATCGGCGTCGATTGCCATCTGCTTACCGGGCATAGCATCCAGCTTAAACCTTGCGGATACTTCCGAAACACGTTCGGAGCCTTTTGTAATAACCATGAAGTTTACGATAACAATGATAATGAAGATAATAAAACCGACAACAACGTTTCCTCTTAAAACAAATTTTCCGAAAGTTTCAATAACCTGGCCTGCTTTTCCGGATTGGGTAAGAATGAGCCGTGTTGATGAAATGTTCAATGCCAGCCGAAAAATGGTGGTCATTAACAGCATGGAAGGGAAAATAGAAAACTGCAATGCGTTTTTAACATACATGGTCATCAGAAGGATCATAACGGAAAGGGATATGTTTATAATAAACATCATGTCCAATAAAAAAGGAGGCAGCGGAATGATGATAAATCCGATAATGAGGATTACAAAGATTGCCACTATGTTATTACGGATCTTCAATATCGCTTCGTCTCCTTCTTCAGTGAATAAACCCACGCCATAACCTCGGCAATAATCATGTAAAACTGCTCCGGAATTTCCCTGTCCACTTCTACGGTCTCATACAAAGCCCGGGCAAGCGGCCGGTTTTCTGTCATGGGAATGTTGTATTTTTCAGCAATGTCTATAATTCTCAGCGCCATATAATCCTGCCCTTTCGCGACAACAATCGGCGCGTTATTTTTATGAATATCATATTTCAGAGCAACTGCAAAGTGGGTTGGATTTCGAACGATAACATCCGCGGTGGG
>CALAEB010000564.1 GCA_937890875.1 uncultured Anaerolineaceae bacterium
GGTGGCGGTTGTCGGCGGCGGCCCGGCGGGCATTGCGGCGGCCTTCTATCTTGCGCGCGGCGGGGCAAAAGTGACGCTGTTTGAAAAACGGGAGCTGCCCGGCGGTATCGTGACCTGGATCGTACCGGATTTCCGGATCAATTACGACACTGTGAAAAAAGATGTATCCTTCATCGAAAAATTGGGCGTTGAGATCCGGACCAACGCGGAAGTGAGCACAATCGGGGAACTAAAAGACCAGGGATTTGACGCGGTTGTTCTGGCGGTGGGAGCTTATCAGCCGGGGCATTTGAAAATCGAAGGGGTCGAACCGCTGAACGCGCTCGCGTTTATGGAAGAATTTAACCGGGTCAAAGGAAAAATCGCGCTGGGGAAAAATGTTGTGGTCATCGGCGGCGGGAACACGGCGATGGATACCGCTCGCGCGGCCAAACGGACTGAGGGCGTCAGCGGTGTGTCCTTGGTTTATCGGCGGACAAAACGCTATATGCCGGCGGACGAGGAAGAATTGCTGCTGGCACTTGAGGACGGCGTGGACTTCAAAGAACTGCTGGCCCCGGTGAAATGGGAAAACGGACAGCTGATTTGCAAGAAGATGGCGCTGGGTGATTTTGACGCTTCCGGACGGCGCAGTGTGATCGAAACGGATGAAACGGTCTCGGTTCCGGCTGACTCGGTCATTGCCGCGGTGGGTGAGAAGGTTCCGGCTGATTATTATCAAAGGAACGGAATTCTGGTCGATGAAAAAGGCCGCCCCCGGGTGGACGCCAAGACGCTGGAAACGAATCTCCCCGGCGTTTATGTTGTGGGCGATGGATTGTATGGCCCCGCGACCATTGTGGAGGGCATCCGTGACAGCCAGCAGGCGGCGGCGGCGATTCTCGGCGCGTCCGTGACGACCGACTGCGCACAGAAAGCGGATAAACCGGGCATCTTCCAAAAGAAAGGCGTGCTCAAGGTGATGCGGACGGATGGTACAGAGAGCAAACGCTGTCTGTCCTGTTCGACGGTTTGTGAGAATTGCGTGGACGTTTGCCCGAACCGGGCGAATATTTCCGTCTCTGTTCCGGAGCTTAAGATGGCTCAGATTGTGCATGTCGATTTTATGTGCAATGAATGCGGAAACTGTGCGACGTTCTGCCCGTATGACAGCGCGCCCTACAAGGATAAGTTTACATTATTTGCAAATGCGCAGGACATGGCGGACAGCGCCAACGATGGGTTTATCGTGCTGGATGCGGCCGAAAAGGCGTACCAAGTGCGGCTGCTGGGTAAAGAGACCCGGGTCAATGCTGCGAACGCGGCCGAAGATGGCGTTCCTGCCGGACTGATGGCGGTTATGAATGCCGTATGTGAGGATTACCAATATTTGTGGGTGAAATAGCGGAAATTGGAACGGTGGGGGGATCCTGCCCGGAGAAAGCGGGCTGCAGTAAGCCTTTTCCCAAATTTGAATTTCCGGTAAAACAACTGATTGAACCAAAAAACCCAGGCTTCAAGCCTGGGTTTTTTGGTTTGGCTGACAAATGCATTTTATCAAACCGGTGATTCGAAACGCAGGGTGATGCCTCTGTGGTTCTGATGTTTTTGTGCAGAACGCAAAAACGTCAGAACCATAGGTTTCCTTTTTCTTCAAGCGGATTTGTTCAGAAATCGAATGGTTGTTATAGAACCGGCTGGCAGTGCGGACAGAAATAAACTGATCCGTCCAGATAAGCCTGTTTGATGATTTTTCCCGCGCATATGGGACACGGATCCTGCCAGGTCAGATTGGATAAGATGGTCGGGTAGCCGCCCGGCCTTCCGAACAGATCTTTTTCCGTATTCCGCCCGCCTTTCTCGGCCATTGAGCGCAATGTGTTTTTGACGGCGGCAAACAGTTGGGCCTTCGCGTCATCCGTGAGGGCGCTGATTTTTGTCCGCGGGTTAATTTTCGCGTTAAACAGGATATCCTGCAAACAGCCGTTGCCCAGCCCCGGGATACGCTGCTCGGTCGCCAGGAATGCTTTGATGCTGAGACCGGGTTTTGCCTCGTTGAAAAGACTCAGAAAGTATGCGGAATCAAAATCCGTGGAGAGCGGAGAGGGCTTTTCCAACGCGACAGTATAGTATGAATTCTCATATTCGCTTTCCTCAAAAACAGCAAGCCCGCCGTACATTTGTACGGTGCAGACAATTTTTGAGGAATCGGTGAACGTGATCAGCAGCTGGTGCTTTTCCGGGACAGGGTCGGTTGGCTGATGGTAACGGATGTTTACACCGTCATTGAAAAGGATCCGCAGCTGATTGCATGACAAACGGACAAATCCCGCGACCGGTTCAGCCTGCGTGACCGTTTCCCCGGCCAGCCGGGATGAATACGCCGCCGGGTCCGCGAAGAAGAAAGCGAATTTATGCGGCGAGGTATTGGCAGCCACTTTTTGGATCGTTTTTCCGGCAACTGTGCCGGACAGTTGTCCGGCAATCGCATAGGCTTCAGGAATTTCAAGCATGGAGACCTCTTTCAACGGAACGGAAAAATGGAAGTTTCGTTTTTCAAAAGTATACATTGAATTGAAACTGTTCGGCTCAATTTGGTTTGGATGCAAAAAGGAATGAATATTTTCCAGGCAGCGGGTTGTTGACCATTCCGTATCTCATAAGGGACCGGCAAATTTTTCCCGCTTTTGACACCCAAACCAATGATTGATATTTGACGTCATAATATTAATTTGATATCATAACGATATATATTATTTTGCGGCGGAGTCTGCAGTTCCGGCGGATATTCCGGGACAAAAAATGGTCGGTTGCATAAAACAGCGGTGATTTTTTTCAAAAAGATGGTGCGAAGGGATATGTTCAGAAGGGGATATCGAGGGAAACAGATATGGAAAATAAACGAACCCAGGAAAAAATAATTCAAAGGCCAAGCGGTTATGGCATGCTGGTTGTTATATTGCTGGCGATCATTCTTTCAGTCGGTTTGATCGTTTTGGGGATCAAGATCGAAGACGGGGAACTCGGCTGGGGGATCCATCCGGGATGGTTTTTCGGGATTGCGACCGTTTTGTTCATCGCAATATCCTTCTTTTCCGGCGGCTTCATGATCATTGAGCCGAACAAGGCTGCCGTATTGGTTTTGTTCGGGACTTATATCGGGACGATTAAAAAAGCGGGTTTTTATTGGATGAATCCGTTTTATAAAAAGAGCAAGATTTCCCTTCGGCTGATGAACCTGAACAGCGAGAAACTGAAAGTGAATGATGAACGCGGCAATCCGGTCGAAATCGGCGTTGTTGTCGTCTGGCAGGTAAACGATACCTACGCGGCCTCCTTTGAAGTTGAAGATTACGAAGAGTTTGTCACGATCCAGAGTGAATCCGCCGTCCGTCACCTGGCCGGGCAGTATCCGTATGATAACGGAGATGAAGAAGGCGAAGTGGTTTCGCTGCGCGGCAGTTCCGAAATCGTGTCTGCCACGTTAACGGCAGAGCTCTCGGAACGGGTCAGCCGGGCGGGTGTGCGGATTGAAGAAGCCCGGATTTCCCACCTGGCCTACGCGCCGGAAATTGCCTCTGCAATGCTTCAGCGGCAGCAGGCGGAAGCGATTATTGCCGCGCGGAAAAAGATCGTGGACGGCGCGGTCGGGATGGTCCAGATGGCACTTGAAAAACTGAGTGAGGATGGCGTGATGGAGGGTTTTGACGAGGAGCGGAAAGCGGCTATGGTTTCCAATTTGATGGTCGTGCTCTGCGGTGACCGGTCGGCCTCACCGGTGATTAACACCGGCTCGCTCTATAATTAATCAGGAATGAAAGCGCTCGAGGAAAGGCCGCTTGACGAAGCGGATCAGGGCCGGAAAAAAATATTGTTGCGGCTGCGGCATGAATTGTGGGTGGATATCGCCCGGTGGGCAGAGGATGACCTGCGCTCGATTAATGGTCAGATCGAATTTATCCTGACTGAGGCCGTGAAAAAAAGGAACAAAAAACAGAACTCCTGAGAAGTTTCGGTTTTTGATTTGTTTGCAGGGGATGCGTGACCGGATTGCGCGTCCCCTGTTTATTTTTCTCCTGGGAAAACGATAAGCTTCAAATGCAGCGTGCCGACGGGTGAAGCGCTTGATGAAAGCGCTGTGGTTCTGATGTTTTCCGGAAGGCGTTCTTCAAATTCGGAATGCTGATCGAAAACAAATGCTGGACAAACTGCGGAAGACGCTATAAAATTAAAATTAGTTGATATATCAACTAAAATT
>CALAEB010000565.1 GCA_937890875.1 uncultured Anaerolineaceae bacterium
GATCTGACCGATCTGGAACCGGACACCATCAGCGCGGTTCTGCGGACAAATTACCTGAGCATGGGGCCCTATATCCTCGAGTTTGAAAAAGCCGTCAAGGATTTTACCGGGAGCCGGCACGCGATTGCCGTCAATTCCGGCACAGCCGGACTTCATCTCTCCGTTCTCGCGGCGGGCTGGAAAGACGGCGACCGGGTGATCACAACGCCTTTCTCGTTCGTGTCTTCGACCAACGTATTGCTATACGAGCGGATCACGCCGGTATTTGTGGACGTGGATCCAATCACCGGGAATATCGATCCGCAGCAAACCGCCGCGGCGATTCATGACCTGACCAATTCTGCCGGGAGCGCGAAAAAAAAGTGGCTGCCGGAGAAAGGGTGCGCTGAAAACGGGGCTCTCAAGGGTGTGCTCGCGGTCGATGTTTTCGGACAGCCGGCCGACTTTAACCGGATCAACCAGGCTGCCAAAGCATATGGGCTGAAAACGATCGAGGATTCCTGCGAAGCGCTGGGAGCTGAATATATCAATCAGCCGGCCGGGAGGCTGGCCGATTTCGGCGTTTACGCCTTTTATCCAAACAAACAGATCACCACCGGAGAAGGCGGCCTGGTGGTGACCGACTCCGATCAGGACGCGGAAATGATCCGGTCCCTGCGCAACCAGGGCCGGGCGCCGGGAGATACCTGGCTGGATCATACCTATTTGGGCTATAACTACCGGATGGATGAAATGAGCGCCGCACTCGGTGCGGCCCAAATGCGGCGCATTGACGAGCTAATCCGCAAACGAGCACAGACAGCTGCTTGGTACCGCAGTGAGCTCGCTGGAATTGACGGGGTCGAATGCCCGGCCACTGCCGCCACGACCACGCGTGACAGCTGGTTTGTTTTTGTCATCCGGCTGAAACCGGGAATCGACCGTTCCGCCGTGTCCGGGCGGATGAAGGCATTGGGCGTTCCGGTCCGTCCGTATTTTTCACCGATTCATCTCCAGCCTTATATGCGCGAGCGGTTCGGATACCACCCGGGGCAGTATCCCGTTACAGAAGATCTCGGGCAAAGAGGGCTGGCCATTCCTTTTTCCGGGAAAATGACACTGGAGCAGGTGCAGGAAGTTTCAGCCGCGCTCCGTCAGTCCCTGTGATCGAATTTTCCTATGCTGCGTTCAGAAAGCACCAATTATCGATTTCATCCAAGCCGGACACTGGGGTTTCTTGTTCTGATCCCGCTTTTTTTGCTCCTGCTGGCTCTGGATGCGGGCAGTTTCATCCTGTTGACAAGGCAGGAACCCGGACTTTCGTTTTTCCTGCTGCTGATTCTTTCATTTTTCCTGATTGTCCCGGTCATTTTTCTCGGATACCGGATCTTCTCGCTGATCTTTTCTTCCTATACGCTCGGACGGGACGGACTGCATATCCATTGGGGACTGCGCAGCGAACGGATCCCGCTTTCCGAAATTGAATGGATCCGTACCGCGCAGGAAATGCCTTACGAAATTCCCTGGTCTTTCCTGCCGATGCCGGGGGCATATTCAGGCAGCGTCCGGACGGAGAATTATCCGCTGATCGAATTTATCGCTTCAGACACGCTGACCATGCTGTTCATCGGTACGTCCCGCTGCATCTATGCCATTTCTCCCGTCCGGCCCCGTGAATTTATGGAAGCGTTCAACCGGGTTCTGCAGCTGGGAACGCTGACAAAAATCGAATGGCAGACCGTTCGCCCGATCGATTGGATCACGGAAGCGCTGAAGAACAGGATCGCCCGGTTTTCATTGCGTTATTCGCTGATTCTGATCGTCATTTTGTTTTTATGGATCGGTTTTCGTTTTTCCT
>CALAEB010000566.1 GCA_937890875.1 uncultured Anaerolineaceae bacterium
ACTCTTTCCCTACACGACGCTCTTCCGATCTGCTTCGCTTCCCGCCAGGCTCTCGCCAATTGTGAGAAAGAAACCACTTCCACGTCCAGTCCGATCGGGAAGGTCCGATGCCAGGGAGGCGGCAGCCGGTTCGCGGCGAAATCCGCGCCGGTCTTCTCAAAAAGCGTGATCACGTCATCAATCACCTGCGGGTCGATCAATGGGCAATCGGCCGTCACCCGCACCACCATGTCACTGCCGGTCATGAAAGCCGCCTGATAAAAGCGGTCCAGCACATCAAAAACCGCGCCGCGGTAACAGGAAATCTTGTTCTCAGCACACCACCGAGCAATCGGGTCATCCGAAGCGTCCTCCGTCGTCGCCACGACGACATCATCGACCTTGGCCGCCAAGGCGCCCCGGCGCACGACCCATTCAAGCATCGGCCGACCGCCGATGTCCAGCAAAACCTTTCCCGGCAGACGGCTGGACCCCATCCGGGCCTGGATCATCAAAGTTCGTTTCATCTTATGCACCCGCCGCTCGCTGATTCCGCCGTTCCTGTGCCACCGCGACCGCCTGTTCATAAGCTGTCGTCAGCAGGAACTTATTCTTTTCCCAGTCGGCCTTTTCCAGGACCAGCGCCCGTGCGTTGGCAGACAGCCGCTTCAGGTTTTCCCGTTCTGAAACACAGGCCAGAATTTTCTTCGCCAGCATATCAACATTCCCGATCTCAAACAGCAGCCCGGTTTTTCCTTCTTCCACCCATTCCAGGTTGCCGGAAATCGCCGATACCAGCACCGGCACCTCACAGGACATTGCCTCCAGCAAAGAGACAGAAGATCCATCCACAATCGAGGCGCTCAGATACAAATCCGCTGCCCGGTAATAATCAATCAAGTCTTCGTTCTTTTTCCGGCCCAGCCAGAAAATCCGTTCACGGATGCTTTCCGGCGCAGAAGCCGCAATCTCCCGCAGCATCACCAGTTGGCTGCCATCCCCCAGCAGCGCCAATTTCAGCTTTTCAGACTGCTGCGCAGCGGTCAAGAATGCCTGAAGGACAGTTTCAACGCTGTAATTCGGCTCCATCGTCCGCAGGCTCAGCAACAGAAACTCATCCGCTTTGGCCAGCTGACCGCGCACATGGCTTTCCGCCCGGGTCAACCGGCGCGGATCGATCCCCCAGGGGAAAATAGTCGCATGCGCCGGATCCAATCCCAGTCCCGCGGCAGTGTCCCGTTCGACATAGCAATCACCCAAAAACCAGTCCGCCTGCTGCAGCGCATAAGCCGTTGTCCGTTTCATTTCCGGGTGAATCTCAATGTCGCGCAGCAGGTCAAATCCCCAGGACATCGCGACGTGCGGATGCAGGTTTGCTTTCGCCGCCAGCCAGGAAACATCCGGCAGCGGACCGCTGTGAACAACATCTGGGCGCAATTCGAACCAGACATTGCGCAAGTCAGCGATCAGTTCGGGATCATGCAGCGGATCCCGCAGCGCTCTGCCCCACCTCCAATCGACTTGATGGACGGAACCCGGCAAGCCGCGCAGTTCAAGCCGCTGCCCGCGATCCTCCATGCGCAGATAGTAACATTCATGGCCGTTCTCAACAATCGCATTCAAAAAACGGTAATCGTGCGGCGTATAATCTCGGGAAAAGAATAGTACTCTCATTCTTTCAGTAATTTCCAGGTTAAGGCCTGGCCGGCTGGAATATCCGCCATCGCTTTCAGCCCGATCACAGCCGGGATTTCCGGCGGTTTGATCGCGCCGAGATCAGCCGGGCGCAGCACATCAATCATGTCCCGCGTGATCGATTCACCGGCCCGGATGTCGCGGGCAGCCCGCAGACAACGCCGCTGGATGACAGCGGTTTCCGCCTCATTCTCTTCGATGAATTTTTCCGGAGAGCCGAGCGCCTTTTCCAGCCGCCGGGTATTCTCCACCATGTCAGCCCAGGATTGCGGATTCATAGCGAACTTATGATCCGGTCCCTCCCGGTTATTATCGTCGGTAAAATGTTTCTCAATCACGCGCGCTCCCAGCGCGACCGCGCCCAAAACGGTGGCATGCCCCGGCGTGTGGTCGGAAAGCCCAAGGATCAGTTCCGGCCAGACAGCCGCATAGGTCTGCAAAACACGCAGATTGATATAGCGGAAATTTTCGAGGCTGGCGGTATAGTTTGTGTTACACTGCATCAGAACCAGCCGCGGGTTGATCGGCAGAATCGTGCGCACCGCCCGCTGGACATCTCCCAGCGTCGCCGCGCCGGTCGCCAGCAGCACCGGTTTCCCTTTGGAAGCGATGCGTTCGAGCGATTCGATCCAGTCGATGTCGCCGGACCCGATCTTATAGACCGCCATGTAATCATCCAGCCAGTCGATCGATTCAAAATCATAGGGCGCGGAAAAATATTCCACCCCTTCTTTTTCACAGGTTTCCTTCAATTCGGAAGACCAGCGGTCCGGGACGGAAGCCGCCTGATATACCTCAAATACCGATTTTTTCCATTTCGCCTGATGAGATTGCTGTCCGCCCATGCTGCGGAACCCGTAATCCGAAACGATCTTGGCCGCTTTAAAGTTCTGGAACTTGGCGGCGTCCGCGCCGGATTCCTTCGCGATATGGATCAGCAGTTTCGCCCGTTTCAGGTCGCCGTCGTGATTCGCCGCGATATCCGCAATAAAGTAGACCGGATGATCCGTCCCGATTTTCTTTTTTCCAATTTGAAGTTCCATCTTTCTCCTAACCGGCAAAACCATGAATCCGTTCCGGCAGCCCCGCCTGAAACGACCGGTAGAACCGGTCCAGACATTCCACCTGCGTCGGCAGCGCAGTCCCGAGAAATGACCGCAGTTTATCCGTATTCATGATCAGATTCGGCGACCGCCTCGCTGCCAGCCCGCCTTCTTTCCAGGACACCGGCGTGATCAGGCCCGCATCCAGGCCGAACCGTTCAGCAATCGACACACCGAACGCATATTTGCTTTGAGATTCCGCACTGAAAACATGATACAGCCCGGACGCGTTCTTTTCAATCAGCCGATCCAGCAGTTCCACCAGATTCTCCACATACAAGGTGCTGAAAAATACGTCGGTAAAGCCTTTCATCGGCCTGCCGGCACTCAAATTATAATAAAAAATTTCAGCTAGGCTGCGGCTTTGCGAAGTGCTCCAGCCATAAAAATTAACCCGGGCGGTCAACGCATGGGGGTTTTGCTCCAGCACGGCGCGTTCACCGGCCAATTTCGTTTGTGCGTAAACATTATTCGGCGCAGTCGCATCCGTTTCCTTATATCCATCTGCGCCGCAGTCGATCCCATCGAAAACGGCGTCCGTGGAGATATGGACAAATTGAATGCCGGCCTGCGCCGCCTGCGCCGCGAATTCACCGGGGAAAGCGCCGTTGATCCGTATTGCCGTTTCCGGATCTTTCTCACAGGCATCGATATTGGCCATTGCAGCGCAGTGGACGATCACATCCGGCTGGGCCTCCCGCAGCAATTCTCCGGCCGCGTCTGCGGACAGCAAATCTTTTTGGATCAGCCGGTAAGGCAGGCTTGTCAGCATGCGCCGGTTGCCGACACCGATGATGGTATATTTCTCCATCAGCTGCAGCGCGAGATTGATTCCCAGCAGCCCGGTCGCGCCGGTGACCAACATCCGTTTCATTTCAGCTGCTCTTTTTCATAAGCTTCTTTAATCGGCGCGATCATCCGTTTGATCCCGTCCAGATCCAGCCATTCCGAGTTATTGTCGCTTGAATAACGGAACCCATCCGGCAATTTTTTGCCGCTCTTTTCCCATTCCCGGCCGAACCAGGTGGTGCCGGAAGGCTGAACCACGAACATATCCTCCACCTCAACCGAATTCCGGGCCTCATCTTCCGAAATCAGCACTTCATGCAGTTTTTCCCCAGGGCGAATCCCGGTATAAACAATTTCAGCGCCCGGGGCAACCGCGGCGCCCAGGTCCTTTACGGCCATGCTGGGAATTTTCGGCACAAACACCTCACCGCCAAACATCTGCTCTGTACAGCGAATGACGAAACGCACCCCTTGATCGAGAGAGATCCAAAAGCGGGTCATGCGTTCATCCGTCACGGTCAATTTGCCTTCCGAACATTGTTTCAGAAACACCGGGACAACCGAACCGCGGCTGCCGACGACATTGCCGTAACGGACACAGGAAAAGCGGACGGTTCGCCCGCCGGCATAGGAATTACTCTGAATGAACAGTTTTTCCGCTGCCAATTTGGTAACGCCGTAAAGATTCAGCGGATTGACCGCCTTATCCGTGCTGAGCGCCATCACTTTTTTGACACCGGTGTCCAGCGCGGCCTCAATGATATTCTGACTGCCGAGGATGTTCGTTTTAACGGCTTCAAACGGGTTGTATTCACAGGCGGGCACCTGTTTCAGCGCCGCGGCGTGAATCACGATATCAACGCCTTCAAAAGCCCGTTTCAGACGGGAATAATCCCGGATATCGCCCAGAAAATAACGCAGGCTCG
>CALAEB010000567.1 GCA_937890875.1 uncultured Anaerolineaceae bacterium
GAGTGCTTATAACTCAGTAAGGACTGCCAAATAAACACGCTACTATTTTATCAGCAGATTCTGGGTAACTGCGCGAATTCGCAGCAATTCAAAATTTGACCCAACGGAATGAGCTTTTCGTTTTTCAAAATCATCAGAAAATATCCGAATGGCATCAGATGGTACAATTGCGGTGATAAACGGGATCGATATGTATCGGCGCGATTATTCCGGACAACAGCTGGTAATTCTGTTTATTCAGAGAGAAAAATAAGGAGTTTTTTTTATGAGAGGAGTCTATTCCACTGTCGCAGACATTCGAAGAAAGGTGTTTAAAGAAGTCGCACGCCTTGCTTACGAGGGCGGTGATTACAGACGAATTGACGAACTGCCGTACCGGATCATTCCCGGGGAAACGGCCAGCTACCGCGAATCAATTTTTCTGGAGCGCGCCATCGTCGGTGAACGTCTGCGCCTTGCGATCGGATTGCCGCTTCGCCCGATTGACGAACACGCGCCGACCAGCAAAGGGATTGAGGAAAGCGCCATCTCGGAAAAATATTATGATCCTCCGTTGATTAATATCATCAAATTTGCCTGTAATGCCTGTCCGGAAAAGAAAGTTGAAGTCACCAATATGTGCCAGGGCTGCCTGGAGCATCCATGTAAAGAAGTATGCCCCAAAGACGCCGTCAGCATGGTTCACGGCAAATCGGTCATCGATCAGGATAAATGCATCAAATGCGGCCGTTGTGTGGAAGCATGCGCATATAACGCGATTAATATGATGGAACGTCCCTGTGCAAAAGCCTGCGGCGTGGATGCCATCTCGTCTGATTCACTGGGACGCGCTTCCATCAATCACGACAAATGCGTTTCCTGCGGCATGTGCCTTGTGAACTGCCCTTTTGGCGCAATTTCGGATAAAGGGCAGATTTTTCAGCTGATTCATGCCATCAAAGGCGGCGCGAACGTAATTGCCATCGTCGCTCCGGCATTTGTCAGCCAATTCGGGAACGACATGACGCCGGAACGTTTGAAACCGGCAATGCAGCAGCTGGGATTCAGCGATGTGTTCGAAGTGGCGCTTGGGGCTGATCTTTGCACAATTGACGAAGCGCATGATTTTATGGAAAAGGTCCCCGCGACGCAGCCGTTTATGGGAACATCCTGCTGTCCTTCATGGTTAGCGATGGCGAAGAAATTTTACCCGGAACTCTCCGGTTACATCTCTATGACGCTTACCCCAATGGTATTTACCGCCCGTCTGATAAAGAAAGACCATCCGGGATGCAAAATCGCGTTTATCGGGCCATGCACCGCAAAGAAACTGGAGGCCAGCCGGCAGGATATCCGCAGCGACGTGGATTTTGTGCTCACTTTTGAAGAGTTGATGGGTATTTTCGAGGCGAAAGAGATTAATCCCGCCGCCATCAAGGAAGAAATCCCCCTGGATGACGCCACTTCGGACGGACGTGGATTTGCCGTCAGCGGCGGTGTGGCGAAAGCGGTTGTGAATGTGATCACCAAAATCGACCCGGATCGCGACGTGAACGTCGCCTGCGCACAGGGATTGCAGGAATGCAGGAAGATGCTGCAGCTGGCGAAGGCCGGCAAATACGACGGATATCTGCTGGAAGGAATGGCCTGTCCGGGCGGATGTGTCGCGGGAGCCGGCACATTGCAATCCGTACCCAGGGCTGCTGCCAATGTAAACAAATTCGCGGCAAAGGCCAAAGAAAGCAACGCGCTGGACAGTAAATACAGTGAACACTATGACAAATTAGACTGATCGTTCTTTTCATCCTTTGAAAAGTATAATAAGAATCAAACATTTGTTGTTTGAGGAGAAAATATGCCTTCTGCAGAAATCATTGCAATCGGGTCTGAATTATTGTTGGGTGAAACACAGGATACAAATACCCAATTCCTGCTGCGTATGCTCCGCGACCGTGGAATCGATGTTTATCGCACCATGATCATCGGTGACAATGCAAAGAAAATTGCGGCCGTGATCAAAGAGGGACTCTCACGATCCGACATCATTATTACCACCGGCGGGTTGGGCCCTACCGTTGACGATCCGACACGGGAAGCAGCCGCGCTGGCATTTGACTCAAAACTGGTCTTTGACGAGGCTTTATGGCGGGAGATCCTGGTCTACTTTGACAAGATGAAGCGAAAGTCCAGCGAGAACAATAAACGTCAGGCTTATCTTCCGGAAGCCGCGAAACCCATCCCAAATGAGGTCGGCACCGCACCCGCGTTTTATATCCGTCAGAACGGGAAACTGCTGATCTCGCTTCCCGGCGTTCCACACGAAATGAAGCACATCACGGGAGCATACGTCATCCCTTTATTACAGGAGTTATACCCGAAAGATGAAACGATCGTTGTCCGGACACTTCACACTTATGGGCTTGGCGAGTCCGTGGTGGACGAACTGATCGGAGACCTGGAAACCTCCGCGAACCCCACGCTGGGACTTTCCGCAAAAGCCGGGCAAATTGATCTGCGGATTACAGCGAAAGGCGTTTCGCCGCAGGCTGCGAACCGGCTGATAGACGATTTTGAAAAAACCATCCGGGAACGGCTCGGCCACAACATTTTCGGCAGTGAAAG
>CALAEB010000568.1 GCA_937890875.1 uncultured Anaerolineaceae bacterium
GATGCGGAATGGATTGACGTTGCCGATACGTGTGCCTGGATACCCCTGGATGATACGCCGGTATCGCAAAAAATAGCGGTCTGGAAAAAGTCTGACCAGGAAAGAATGGGGCAGTGGCTGGAAAGCGGGGAAAACACTGCCTGGGCACCGGAAATAATTCATTTGCCTTTGGCCGGGTTTCACCAGGCGGCGAATGCGGTGACCGCATACGCTGTTTTAACAAAGATTCGGAACGGACAGGAAAAAATATCAAATTGTGATATCATCAACGGTCTTGGGAAGACATTCTGGCCATGCCGTTTCGAAAAACTTCAGGATAGACCGGCTATTATTGCCGACGGTGCCCATAATTTAGATTCGATACAAAAATTAATTCAGACGATGAACCGGTATTATGGCTGCCGGAAAATTGTCTGCCTGTTCGGTGCGTCCGCCGATAAAAATTGTGACGAGATGATTGGAGAAATTGCCCCATTTGTTGATTCATTCATTGTTACGCGTTCGATTCATCCGCGGGCGGCTGATCCGAATGAACTGCGGTCGATAGCCATCGCTCATGGCCGGCAGGCGGACCTTGCGGAAAGTTTGGAAGCTTCGTTCGATATGATTAAAAAACTTCCGGAGGATACCGTAGTTGTCGTCACCGGAAGTTTGTTCGTGGCTGCGGGCATTCGTGAGCTGTTGATGAAGCAGAATAAAAATCTTACCTATTTTAAGTGATTAAAACAATGGAGTTTGCATGAGTTCGAATAACTGGTTTGAAGATAAAGATTTGATTGCTGATTTTTCGTCAAGTATAAACCAGAGAACAGAAGAGTTGTTTCGTATTCCGGATGCGGATTTGGATGATGATGATTGTTTTATCGCGCCGGTGGTTGTGCTGCGTGATAACGTCATCTTTCCGAAAATGATTTCTCCGGTGTTTATCGGACAGAAAAAAAACCTTGAGTCGATCCGGTATGGCTTGGAAAATGAACAGACGGTTGTTACGCTGATTCCTAAAAATGACGACAAGGAAAGCCCGATCCGTAAGAATGACTTTTTTTCAGTCGGGTTGGAAATTGCCGTGGGCAGGTTGATCAACCTGCCGGAAGACCATTATTCAACTTTGATCCAGGGCCGGCGCCGTGTGCTCCTGATGGGAATTGTGCAGCGCACGCCTGTTTTGATGGCAAAAGTCTATGTGCCGGATGAGACGCTCGATGATTCACGGCAGCTGACCGCATTAATGCGCAGCACCCGCGACTTATTCGAACAATGTGTCCAGCTGGACCGGAAATTGCCGGATGAAGCGCACGCTTATTCCACAACCATAAAAGATCCTTCATGGCTGGCGGATATGATTGCCACAACGATTTCCTTTCCGCAGGACCAGCGCCGGGAGATTCTGTTTGCGCTGGATCCGGTGAAACGGCTGAAACTGCTGAACCAATTCCTTGCGCAGGAGTTGGATATGTTGGAACTGGGCAACAAAATTACCAACAAAGTGCAGAATGAAGTCGATAAAAACCAGCGGGAATTCTATCTTCGGGAACAAATGAAAGCAATTCAGGCGGAGCTGGATGAGGAGGATGTATTCAGCCGGGATTTGGTTGAACTGAAAGCCAAAATTGAAAACGCTGATTTCAGTGAAGAAGCGCGTGCTGCGGCGATGAAAGAATATGAACGGTTGACGCAGATGCCCCCGATGTCACCTGAGGTCAGTATTATTCGCGGATATCTGGACTGGCTTTTTGATCTTCCCTGGAAAAATGAGACAGAAGATAATCTGGATGTGGCGCATGCTTCGGAAGTGCTCGATCTGAATCATTATGGGCTAAAAAAGGCGAAAGACCGGATTCTGGAGTATATTGCCGTTCGTTCATTGAAGCCCAAAAAAGAAAGACAGCCGATCCTGTGTTTTGTAGGTCCTCCTGGGACCGGAAAGACCTCCATTGGAAAATCAATTGCGGACGCGCTCGGAAGATCGTTTGTCCGGGTTTCCCTGGGCGGTGTGCGGGATGAGGCTGAGATCCGAGGCCATCGGCGGACGTATATCGGATCGCTCCCCGGACGGATTTTGCAGACGATGAAAAAAGCCGGAACAGTCAATCCACTGTTCATGCTGGATGAAATTGATAAGCTCGGCAATGATTATCGCGGGGATCCGGCTTCCGCTATGCTGGAAGTGCTGGATCCGGAACAAAACAACACTTTCTCCGATCATTATTTGGAGGTTGATTATGACCTTTCAAAGGTTATGTTTGTAACCACGGCAAATACAACCGAAACCATCCCGGACGCATTGCTGGACCGGATGGAGATCATTGAGTTCCCCGGCTATATCGAAGAAGAAAAGCTCATGATCGCGAAGAATTATCTGATTAACCGGCAGATTGAAGAAAACGGGTTGGAGCCGGATGATCTTAAATTTGAAGAGGCGGCGGTCAGCAAGCTGATCCGCGAGTATACCTATGAAGCGGGCGTGCGGAATCTGGAACGGGAGATCGGCAAAATCTGCCGCAAGGTTGCCCGGCAGAAGGCGGAGCAGAAAGATTTTCCGAAGACGATTAAACCCGAAGATCTCGAGAAATACATGGGCCCGCCATATTTCTTCCAGTCGGAAGCGGAAAAGAAAGATGAAGTCGGTGTGGCGACCGGTATGGCTTGGACATCGAATGGCGGGGATATCACAACGATTGAAGTGCTCATTTATGAAGGAAAAGGAAATCTGCAGATCACCGGGCAGATCGGGGATGTAATGCAGGAATCAGCCCAGGCTGCCTTATCTTTCGTAAAATCCAGAGCTAAGCAGTTGAATTTGAAAAAGGATCATTTCGAAAAAATTGATATTCATATTCATGTTCCGGAAGGCGCAGTTCCCAAAGACGGGCCGAGCGCCGGGATTACGCTTGCGGTTGCGCTGATATCCGCGATCACGGAATGTCCGGTGAAAAAAGAGGTTGCGATGACCGGGGAAATTACACTGCGCGGCAATGTGCTCCCGGTGGGCGGAATCCGGGAAAAATTGTTGGCAGCCAATCGCTTGGGGCTGAAGACTGTCATCATACCTGAAAAGAATGTCAAAGATTTAGCGGAACTTCCGGAGCAGATCAAGAATGAACTGCAGATCAATCCGGTCAGCCACATGGATCAAGTGATCGAAATTGCCTTTAGGGATGCGAAACCCAAAAGGAAAGACAGTCCTGCAAGAAAGTCCGAAAATACGGCTGAGGCGAAAGAATAAAATTCGGATCCGACCGAGTCTTTTCCCTTGTTCAACTTTTGGGCATTCGAATCATCATGCGGTAGATTAAATACACGGTTCTCTTGTTTTTGTGCTTTGCACAAAAACAAGAGAACCGTGTAGATTTATTTTCCTATATTCCTGTCTGCGTTTATCGTTTACAGGTAGGGATCGAGTTCCGGATCCGTCGGGACGAAATTTGTCCAATCATTCCCGATATCCACCTTTAGTTTCTCACGCGCTGCGGCCAGCCATGCGTTATACGCGTTGTCAATTGCAGTTTGCTTCTCGGAACTGGTCAACGGGCGCACTTCATGTCCGATGATCT
>CALAEB010000569.1 GCA_937890875.1 uncultured Anaerolineaceae bacterium
GCTATCTACCTCAACTGTGTTGAAATGAGCAGCATAATAACGCAGGCGCTGCTCGGCGGTTTCCTGATGCTCGCCCCCTCACTGGTCTACTATCTGGTGTTAAACCCGGCCCGTTCGGGTGATTTTTTCAGTTTTTGGGTGGTATCGCTTTCCGGGATGATTTTCACGTCGAAATTCTATGCCGGCTGGATCGCGATGATCAAGGGTCTGACCGGCTTGATCCTGCCGCTGCTGGCGGTTTGGGGCGTGTTCCTGTCAGAAAAAAAGCTCTGCGGATTGCTCGGCGGCTGGTGGGCGGGGTATTTCCTGTATGGCTTGATAGTGCCTTATCAGACCATGACGCATGAATATTACAGTCTGATCCTGGTTCCGCTGATCGCGGTTTCACTGATTCCGTTGACCGGCATATTACTGAAAGCAACCGCAAAATTAAGCAGACCGCGTCAGGCCGGTATTGCCGGGATTCTGATGCTGGCTGCCGGGTATGGCGCTTATACGGCCTGCGGGACGCTGCGGGCGGCGGATTATTCGCTCGAACCGGCCAGTTGGCGGCGGGTTGCGGAAGCCATTCCGGCGGATTCGACCTTTATTGCGCTGACTGGGGATTACGGATTGCGGCTGATCTATTATGGGTGGCGCAATCCGGACGCGGCCTGGCCGGATTCGAAAGATGCCGCTTTGTTTGAATTAGCCGGACGCAGCGAAACGGATTTTGACGCTTATTTTGCGGCGCAGACGGCGGGAAAAGATTTCTTTCTTGTCACGGTCGGCGATGAACTGGCAGCTCAGCCTGAGCTGCGCGCAAAACTTGAATCCCGTCCGATTTATCACACCGGAAATGGATTCACAATTTATGATCTGAGGGAATCATTTTCTGATGATGAATGAGACAAAAAAGCAAAAAACGCTGCGAATTTTGCTGCTTTTGCTGATTTTTTCGCTGGGGATCGGGATCCGCCTGGTCGATTTTGATGACCCACCGCTGGATTTTCATCCGGCGCGTCAGCTCCATTCGGCGTTAATTTCTCGTGCGGTCTATTTGAATCATGGCGGAGATCTGCCGGGATTGGACGCGGAATACGAACATGAGGCGATCATGCGCGGCGTGCAGGAACCGTGGATTGAACCGCCGGTTTTGGAGTATCTGACCGCAGCTTTGTACCAGTTTGCGGGCGATGCGGATTTGCGGGTGCCGCGGGCTTGTTCGATTGTTTTCTGGCTCGCGGGAGCGGTTGCGCTGTACCTGCTTTGCAGGCGGTTTTTCGGGATGGTTGGGACGCTGTCCGGTGTCGCTTTTTTCCTTTTCTTCCCCTATGGTGTTTTTGCCAGCCGCTCATTCCAGCCCGATCCGCTGATGATTGCGCTGATTCTCTGGGCGCTGGAGACGCTTTGCCGTTGGGAGGAGAAACCGACGACCGGAAGCGCATTACTGGCCGGCGTATTTGCCGGTGCGGCCATTTTCGTCAAACAGGTCAGTGTTTTTCCGCTGGGGCTTGCGATGCTGTTTTTTGTCCTTTCCGCAAGGGGATTCCGGCCGGCGGTCCGATCGGTTCAGGTCTGGCTGATTGCCGTGCTCAGCCTGCTGCCGGTTCTCGTTTACAATGTCTGGGGGTATTTTATTCAGGGCTTTCTGGTCCAACAGTACCAGGGCCGTTTTTACTGGCGCGAGATTTTATCGCCGGCGTTTTATGTGCGCTGGCTGCGGAAAGTTGAACAGGTGTTCGGCCTGCCGCTGGCCATCGGCGGAATGCTGGGTACGGTGGGGATCCACCGGCAGAAATACCGGCTGCTTTGGGCGGGATACCTGGCCGGATATGTCGGTTACGGCTGGGCGTTACCGCATCACATTGGAACGCACGATTATTATCATCTGATTCTGTTCCCGCTGCTTGCGGTCGGCCTGGGCGGGCTGGTGGATTTTGTGATGGACCGGCTGGGCGGGCTTTCTGCCGGCAAGCTGTTTTCCCGCCTGGCTGTTTTCGTTCTGATCGCCGGATTGAACGGATGGTGGCTTTTGGACAGCGCTATGACGCTGAGGCGAAATGATTATCGGGCCTGGCCGCAGCTTTGGCAGGAGTTGGCCGCAGCGTTGGACCCATATGAGGGGCAGATCAACACGATCGGGGTGATGGACGATTACGGGTCCGGAATGATTTATTGGGGATTGCGCACGCCGATGATCTGGGAATCGAATGTGGAGCAGATGGAGGAACAGCAGGCAATGACGGAAATCCGCCAGGCGATGCTCAATCGTGAATTCCTGATTGTGACGGATTTTGAAAGTTACTATCAACAGCCGCGCCTGCAGCGCTGGCTGCTGCAGTATGCGCAGGTTTACCGGCAGACGGCCGAATACCTGGTTTTTGATCTGCGTGAGGTCGAATAGGATATGGACGTCAAAAGCAAAATGGTTCAAATATCTGGAAAGTTGTTTGTTGTTTTTTTGTGCGCATGCGCGCAAAAATAATAACACCATAGCTTCGTCTTTCAATATTTTACTTTTGATACCTTTAATCAGATAAGAGAGGAAACTTAAGATTGAGAACGTTTGGTGCAGGAAGATATCGGTACGTAGCAGGTTTTTTTCTTGGGTTGATGAACAGGAATATTGGATGAAAAAATTCCCGCTGGTCAGCATTATCACGCCTTCGTATAATCAGGCGAACTACCTTGAAGCCACCATGTTGTCGGTTCTGAATCAGGATTATCCGAATATCGAATATATCGTTATCGACGGCGGTTCGGATGACGGAAGCGTTGACCTGATCCGGCGCTATGAAGGCCGGATCGCACACTGGATCTCTGAAAAAGATGCGGGGCAGACGGACGCGATCAATAAGGGGTTTAATCTGGCGAAAGGGGAAATCCTTGCCTGGATCAATTCGGATGATACGTATGAGCCGGGTGCGGTTTCAGCGGCTGTGACTTATCTGGCGGAAAATCCGGAACTGGGTTTTGTTTATGGCGACTGCAACTACATTGACGCTTCCGGAAAGGTCATCGGGAAATTTAATGCCCGCCAGACGGATTTGAGGAAATTGGAACGCGGGTATGTGCATATCCCGCAGCAGGCTTTTTTCTTCCGCGCTGAGCTTTGGCGGCAGGTCGGCCCGCTGGATGATTCGTTCTACTTTGCTATGGACTATGATTTGTGGGTGCGGCTGGCGCGAAAAGCTCCCTTTCGTTATTTCCCGGGGCGGACGCTGGCAAATTTCAGGCTGCATGAGGACGCGAAAACAGTTTCGGCCGATGCGCGCTGCTGGCCGGAAATGCTGCGGGTCCATTTGCGGGATGGCGGGTCCCGTTTTTCCCCCATCTTCGCCAAATACGCGCTGCGGCGGCTGATGGCGCCGCTGATCACCTGGAACCGGAAAAAGATGTTTAAGAATCATCGTTGATCGGCTTCCAATTTAAGCAAAAAAGGATTTATGAAAAATAAATCCTTTTTTTAAGGCTTGTAATTCGCTTTGGAATTTGTATCTGCCGGCAACAATTCTGAAAGGGTTCGGCGGTTGTCTGGTACCTCTTTCTTTCTCAGACACGGGACAGCCGCTTTTCGATGCATGAAAAAGTGGCTTCACTGTTCGATACTTTTTATCCAAACATACGTTAAAAGCCGGCGATTAAATTCGAATCGAGGGCTCTGCAGATCTCTGCGCCTAATTTAACCGCATTCCGGTAATCGGCAAGCGATGCGATCCCGTAATGTGTGTGAATATAGCGGACGGGGATCCCGATAACGATGGCCGGAATGCCCTGATTGGCCAGGTGGATCGGCGCTCCGTTGGTTGCTCCGCCGGTGCGGACAGATTCCTGCACAGGAATGCCGGCCGCTTCGGCCAGGTTCAGCGCGAAGCGTTGGAACCGCGGATTCGTGATCATCGCTGCGTCGATATGCCGCAGCATCGGCCCCTTTTTGATGGCGGTCTGAATCATATAAGGTTCCATGACGAGATCGGAAGAGCGTCGTGTAGGGAAAG
>CALAEB010000570.1 GCA_937890875.1 uncultured Anaerolineaceae bacterium
CCGGCTGGGCATATTCGAACGGGACCGGGAAGATGTCGCCCGGTTTCAGAAAACGATCGAGGAAAGCCGGCGTCAGGATATCAAGCGGGTCTCCGATGTCCAGAATGAAATGGCGGCTTACCGCAAACGGATTGACGAAATGCGCGGACGAGTGGACCTGACAAATGACACCCTGCGCAAAATGGAGCAGCGGATTAACGAATTGACTGCCTCTGAGGCGGAGAGACGTCAGTTCGTTTCGGCTTTTCAGGAAAAGCAGAATCTGATTAACCTTGAATTTTCCAAAACCTGGAAAGAGTGGAAAACCTCTTTCGATGAAATTATTCTTAAAGCCGCCAATCTGGATACCCAGCTGCAGGCGCTGGATAATACGCACCGGTCTGTAAAACGTTCGCAGGATGCGCTGGATGAAGTGACGCAGCGGTTTGACCGGCGTACGAATGAACTGATCGAAATGCAGCGCCTGATGGAAGAGAAGCTGCGTCAGGAATGGGCAACATATAAATCGGATGACCAGAAACGCTGGACAAACTATTCGATGGGGCAGGATGAAATTCAGGCGGAATATCAAAGAAATATCCAGGCTTTGCAGAACCGGATGCAGTTGATTGAAGATTCCGCGGCGTCCGCAATGGATGACATCAGTCATCAGGATGAACTTTATGTGGCTCAATTGCAGGAGTTGTTTACCTTAGTGAGAAGCTGGTTAGAGAAAATGGGAAAAGCATAATATCCCGTTTCCCAGATTATTGTTATGAAAGATAGGAAGGGTCATGAGTAAAATCACTGTTATTGGGACCGGATATGTCGGTTTGGTTACCGGCGCGTGTTTCGCCGATTTAGGGAATACGGTTACTTGTCTGGATATTGATTCGGAACGAATTGATGGGCTTCATAAAAATGTTATGCCGATTTATGAGCCGGGCCTGGAGGAGATCGTTGAGCGGGCATATCGTGCGAAGCGGATCGATTTTACAACCGATTATACCGCTGCGTTGAAAGAGGCCGAATATGTCTTTATTGCAGTAGGTACTCCTTCCGGTGAGAATGGTGAGGCGGACATGCGTTACGTGGAGCGGGCGGTGAGCCAAATTGCCGACACGATTGACCACGATTTTATCATTGTCGATAAATCGACGGTGCCGGTCGGAACCGGCGATTGGGTGGGTGACTTGATTCGCGGACGATTGAAGGATTCCTCGATCCGGTTCGGCATTGTTTCCAATCCGGAATTCCTGCGGGAAGGCAGCGCGATCAGTGATTATATGCGCCGCTTCGCTGTCCGATTTTATTCACGGATATCCGCACGGCGGAAATGATCAAATATGCTTCCAACGCCTTTCTGGCGACGAAAATTTCTTTCATTAATGAGATCGCGAATATCTGCGAACGGGTCGGAGCCAATGTGGTGGATGTGGCCAAGGGGATGGGGCTGGATTCAAGAATCGGGCCGAAATTCCTGAGCGCCGGTATTGGCTGGGGCGGAAGCTGTTTCCCCAAGGATGTGAAAGCGCTGGTTCATATTGCCCAACAATATGGAACGCAGCCGCAATTATTGCAGTCCGTTATCGAAATCAATCAGCTGCAGCGAAAACGGGTTGTGGACAAGTTTAAGGCGCTGTTGGGGGATCTGAAAGGGAAACGGATCGGCGTGCTGGGACTGGCTTTCAAACCGGATACGGATGATATGCGGGAGAGTCCGTCCGCGGATATTATCCGGGTCCTGCTCGGAGAAGGCGTGAGGATTACAGCTTATGATCCGGAAGCGATGGAACAGGCGCGGGAAATTTTGCCGGATGCTGTTGAAATGTGTGAAAATGCTTATCAGGTGGTTGAAGATGCGGATGCGCTTTTCCTGGCGACGGAGTGGAATGAGTTCAAACAGTTGGATTTTGAGCAGGTGAAGGCGCTGATGCGCGGAAATCTTATTCTGGATGGACGGAATATCTGGGATCCGGATGCGCTGATCAGAATGGGTTTTAAATACATTGGTGTGGGGCTGGGTCAATATAAATGAGGAGTGGCGTCCTTGTTTCCAGCTTTGCCTCAATTTGCTAAATGTGGCTATTATGAATAGCTGTTTTGTATTCATTAGACATGGAAGATAAACGTAGAAAATTTACAGTATTGGAGGTGTTAATGTTATGGGTGATGAACTGAAAATAAAAATGTACACATTAACGCTGGACTGCAAAGACCCGTATGAATTAGCAAAATTCTATGCGGCGCTGCTCCAATGGGAAATACCGTTTTATGATGAAGAATACGCATGTGTTGGCGCTCCGGGAACAAATCAGGGAGCATATCCCGGTATAATGTTTCAGAGAAACCCTGAATATAAGCCGCCTGTGTGGCCGTTGGAGCCTGAAGCTCAACAACAAATGGCGCATATCGACTTCGCCGTTAATGATTTAGAAAAAGCGGTTCAATATGCAATTCATTGTGGAGCAACAATTGCGGATGAGCAATTTTCTGATAGTTGGAGAGTTATGTTTGATCCGGCAGGGCATCCTTTTTGTTTATGTCAAATGACATCAATGTTCAAAAGTGCCCATTTTGCATTGTTATAGCAAATCACGAAGCTGAATAGTATTGATATTTTCTACGTTCGCCTTAGATGCAATAGCCGTAATCGTTTGATTACCGCGCAAAGCAAAAACGGTGAGGAAAAATCCTCACCGTTTTATGTTTTGTTGTGTCACTGCCCAATATGCCGGTGGTTTATTGTTGTATTCCTACTACAGACAGCTTTGCTTGAACTCCCCGATCTTCTTTCGCAGCGCGGGCAGATCGTCATGTAATTTCAAAATGGCGCTGCCGATAAACACGCCATCCCCACCCGCCTGTTTTATCATTTCGGCATCTTCGGGCGTGTGAACGCCGACGCCGCAATAAATCGGCCGGGTGATCCTTTGTGATCGCAGATAAGCAATGCAGTCTTTTAATTCAGGATAATCCGGATTCACCTGACCAGGCGCCGGTTTTGCCTGGAGATAAACGAACCCGTTGGACTGTAACGCGTACGCGACTTCTGTTTTGTCCAGAAGCATTTGGACGTAACAGCTTACCCGCAGCCCGCTGTCTATGATTTGGTTCTTAATCGCATCGTTTTTCAGTCCGACCAAAATGATGTCTTCATACCCATTCTTTTTGCAGAAATCGATGAACTTCTGCGGACCGATTTCTTCAACCGTATTCTCATAAACCAGCAGAATGAAAGCCGTATCGGGCAGCAATTCCCGTACCCGGATCATCCCGTCCATGTAGGCGTCGAAATCGTCGCAATTTTCCAGCGCTTTCGCCATGCGCGAGGAGATCAACTCGTTTTCCAGATACGGGTTCCGGCTTGGAAAATCAATTTCGATCATATCGGTTCCGGCTCCGACATATTCTTTTGCCATCTCGATACTGGCTTCGATGGATGGATATCCGTTGGATAAGTAACAGATCAGTTTCATTTGCGAGCCTTATTTTCCATAATAAACAAGCTTCAGTAATTCTTCAAACTGTGCTGGCTCAGGAATGATCGGATTCGTTTTTGTGCAGCCGTCATTTTTTGCCGCCAGAGCCAATTCCGGAACCAGTTTCAGATAACCTGCTTCATCTGGGATGATTTCCGAAAGATTGGCCGGGATCTTCAACGCTTCGTTTAATCCATGGATAACGGATGCCAGGTCCTCCTGCCCGAGCAGGCCGGCGATTCCGGCATAAGCTTTCCTGGCGTAAGGTTCCGCGCTGTTAAACCGGATGATATAGGGCAGGATGACCGCATTGGCTAGTCCGTGCGCGACATGAAAATAGCCACCGATGGCATGGGCGAGTGAATGAACGATGCCCAGCGAAACATTGGTAAAGGCCATGCCTGCTGTCATGGACGCATTCATCATCAATTCTCTCGCGTCAATATTCTTTCCGTCCTTATAGGCAATTGGCAGCGTTCTTACAATATCAAGCGCTGCTTTTTCCGCAAGAATATTGCTCAGGTAGTTTGCCCGGTTTGAAACCAGCGCTTCCAGCGCATGGGTTAATGCGTCCATTCCGGTTTCCGCGGTGATATGCGGCGGCATGGTTATCGTAATTTCGGGGTCGCAAATGGCGATATCCGGCATCATTTCCATATTCCCGAGGCCGTGTTTCAGCCCTTTTTCGTCATCCGTGATAACAACGGAGCGGGAAACTTCGCTCGCAGTTCCGCTGGTGGAAGGAATGCAGAGGTACCGGGCTTTTTTCCGGAGTTTTGGGAATGGTTTTGCGGTGAGCAAATCATCCAGTGTGGTCAGCTCCGGGTGTTCGTAGTAGACCCACATCGCTTTTCCGGCGTCCATGGCCGACCCGCCTCCCAGCCCGACAATCAGATCCGGCCGGAAATTTTTCATCGCTTCCGCGCCCTCCCCAACGGTTTTGAAGGAAGGATCGGGCTCGACACCGCGGAAAACGGTTGTTTCCGCGCCGTTGTCATGAAATAAACTTTCAACTTTTGCGAGCGTGCCGCTTTTTTCCATGCTTGAGCCGCCGGTGACAATAAAAATTCTCTTTTCAGGTATGGTGCGAATATATTCCAGACAGCCGCGTCCGAACATCAGCTCGCTGCCTGCCAGTTTCATGGGTCTCATCATAATGAAATCTCTCTCTTTCTGTTCGTTGATCATATCGGTGACAGGAATGCTTAGTTTAATCCGCCCAGCAGCTCACGGGTGAGTTCATAAGAAATCGGGTTCTCGAGTTTCCCGCCCTCTTTCAGGCTGGATCCGACAATAATTCCATCCGCGATTTCCATTTGCTGTTGAATGTTGGCACTGGTCACGCCGCTGCCGGCGATGACCGGAATTTTCACCGTTTTTTTCACCCGGGAGATGGCTTCCAAAGGCGTTTCGACCCCAATTGCTGAGCCGGTTACAATGATCCCGTCCGCTCCGCAGCTTTCCGCGTCCTTTGCCGACTGTTCCATCGGAATATCCGGGAAAACCATTTTGGTATGTTTTACCTGAATATCCGCCAATACCATCACTTCTTCCGCGTTAATTTGCTTCCGGTAATACATGCAGTCATGCGAGCACGGGTTAATAATTCCGTTGTAGAACACAACCGTATCGACGAACACCGGAACACGGATAAACCCGCATCCGCACATTTTTGCAATTGCCAGCGCGGTCCGGCAATCGTTGAACGCAGCGTCGACGCCGACCGGAATTTTTACCGCATTTTTGACCAGCGCTGTCGCGGCGCTCAGCCCGATCACCTGTTCAGGGTGAAGTTTTGCCCCGAAAGGTCCGTCTCCCATGTTTTCAACAATGATTGCGTCAACCCCGGCTTTTTCCAGCGTGACCGCATCTGAAACGGCCTGGTCCAGGATCTGCTGACAATTCTCTTTGAATCCGGGTGTTCCAATCAACGGCAGGCAATGGACCATGCCGATGACAAAGCTCCTATTAACTGCAATCGTATCTCTGATACTCATAAATTCCTCTTTCTGTCGGGTTCGGACAGCTGAACTGAAAGGCAAAGCTGTTTCAAGACAGTCCGTTATCGAAATTCTGTATTCCTTCTAAAACCACACGGCATAGCAAATCCTCTGCCGCGGTTCTTTCTTCCCCTTTTAAGGCGTCTTTCAGATTTTCTAAAACCGTTGTGATCGTTACAACGCAGGTGCGCACGCCCATCAAACGGCCGACGACCAGCATACAGGACGACTCCATATCCACCCCAACGATTTTCAGACGTTTCAGCCCGGCAAAAGTCTCCGCCATGTCCCGTTCCATTTCTTTGGACAGACGCGAATTGTGCATCATGGTGTAAAAACCGTCCATGCTGCAGCCAATGCCGTTCAGATATTCCGCTCCCATCTGCGTCACCGTCCGGTTCATGCATGTTACCAGCTCAAAATCAGCCGCTGCGGGAAAGCCTGCGGGTGCGTAAGTTGCGCTGGTACTTTCCATGCGCATGGAGGCAGTCGGAATGATAAATTTTCCCAGCATGTCATCCCGCAGCGCCATGACGGTACCCAGCCGGACCGCGGTTTTCATGCCGGCTTCATACATTTCTTCCATCGCAATTGCCGCGGACGGCGCACCGATGCCGGTGGAACTCACAGTGACCGGCGTGCCTTTGTAGGTGCCTGTATAGGTGTTGAACTCACGGTTGAATGCAACTTTTCTGGGGCTTTCGAGATATTTGGCGAGTACTTCGACCCGCCAGGGATCGCCCGAAAAAATCACATTCTCGGCCACGGTGGACTTGTCCACATTCATGTATAAACTTGCCATTGGGTCTGTTTCCTTTGCTTTATTCTTATTATCAGCCGATTCTCTTCTAAACCGGATTCTCTCTTTTTATTGCCGAAACTTTTTCCCGGAAAGGCAGCAACCGTTTCATAAACCGGTCCCGGTCCGGGATATTGGTCAGGCAGCCCTCTTTTTCAATGACAAATGATGCCAGGACACTCCCTGCCATACAGCATTCTTCCGCAGTGTATCCTTGTATCAAGCCGAAGAGAAAACCGGATATATAAGCGTCGCCTGATCCGCTGGTATCGACGATTTTTTCAGGTTTACAGGCCGGAACGATCCCCGAAAAGATTTGTCCGCTCTTTTTCTCATAAAAACGGCTGCCGGCACTTCCGCGGGTGATGATGACGATTTCCGTTTTGTCTGAAT
>CALAEB010000571.1 GCA_937890875.1 uncultured Anaerolineaceae bacterium
AGGTAATTTATAACGGTGTGGACTTGGAGGATTTTAAACCTTCCGGGAATGCAATCGATCGCTCCTCCATCCGCATTATGACGGTGGAAGGGAATCTTGAGCATGGCGCCGAGCTCGGGTTGGAGGCGGCGGTCCGCCTGGTTCAGGTTTTGCACGAGGAAACTGCCTGCCCGGTTCTGCTGCAGATCGCCGGGAATGTTGACCCATCGGCACAAGAACGGATTCTGGAAAAGGCGCGCATGTTTCCCGACGAAGTACGGATTGCGTTCCTGGGTGTGGTGCCGAAACAAAAGCTGGCGGCCTTAGAGGCGGCGGCCACATTTTTTTATTCCGCGGAAATTCAGGCGGCCTGCCCGAACGCGGTCATCGAAGCGCTTGCCAGCGGGCTGCCGGTCATCGGTTTTGATACGGGGGCGCTGAAGGATGTGGTTGGGGCCGCGGGTATGGTTGTCCCCTATGGGGCGGATTATTTAAAGCTTGAAAAACCGGCTGTGGAACCGCTGGTGGAGGCGGCAAAACTGGTTATCCGTGAGAATGAGCGCTTCCGCAAAACGGCGCGGGAACGGGCGGAGACTGTCTTCCCGATCGGAAAAATCACGGCGGCCTATGTTGATTTTTGTCTTGGGGAACAACAGGAGTTCAATCGATGATTTGACTTCCTGTTGTTCTTGATATTCGAACCCTATATGCGGAAGGCCAACTTTTCTGTTAATCTTTTGTCAGGCATAACCCGATAACGGATTAACAGAAATTTTTGTTTTCACCGTTTTATTGGGAACGGAATCGCAGATCTGATACCAGAACTACAAACTTTCCTTCTTTGCTCGAAAAGAATTCAGAATATCTCCGGGCCCTTATGAAAGAATCCGCGGGCGATGTCCGGTCAGTTCAAAAAAACGTTCCAGTCCGGTATGCTCCAGGATGAGCGTGGCAGTATTTTCCAGCGGGTGGCAAAAGACCCGTTCGGCTTCCCATACTTCCGGGAAAAGAACTACTTCCACTTTTTTCTCCACATCATTGATGACACCCAGCGGTGTGACCGCTCCGGGTGTGATGCCGAGAAAGCGCATCATCTTTTCTTCACTGGCGAAACGCAGTCTGGATTCATCAAGCTGTCCGCTGAGCATTTTCAGGTCGGCTTTTGAGTCGGCGCCGGTGACCAGCAGATAGAACTGTTTTCCCTTATTATTGGTCAGAAAGAGATTTTTTGCTGGGAACCCGTCCAGATCACGTGTATAGCGATCCGCCTGTTCACTGGTGAAAACGGCCGGATGCGCGTGATACTCGTAATGGATTTGATTGGCTGTCAGGAATGTCAGCAGTTTTTCCTGGTTGTAAAGCGGTTGTACGTCGTCTTGTTCCATAAGTCCCGGTAGTTAACTGATATCGGCTAAAATCGGATCTTTCCCGTTGGCCGCTTCCCAGGGATAAATGATCCAGGCATTGGTGATCGCCGCGTAAAAATCCGGCACATCGTTTTTGAAAAGGTTGCTGTGTGGGTTATAGTGGAGTACACAGGTAAAAGGCTTTCCCCCGGCTCCGCCGATTCTGTCCCGGATCGAAGTCTGGCATCTGCCGGTCCCCCATGCGTTGCTGACGATCAGGATTTTGCGGGACACTAACTGATCGTTCGTCGGGAAATTCCGGATGCTCGGCCAGGCGACAAAGAGCGGCTGCTGCCGCTGTGTTTCCATTTCAAACTCCTTGGGGAAGTCGATTCTCACCAGCATTAGATCGTCAATGCCAAGAGCCTCCGCTAAAAGGCCTCCGGGAATAATGCCGCTTTTGCTCAGCATCAGAATAGCGTCAAATTCAGTTGTAAACTGCGGAATCAGATGGTCGATCAGCCGGTCGACCTCTTGCCAGGAA
>CALAEB010000572.1 GCA_937890875.1 uncultured Anaerolineaceae bacterium
AAGTCTCCATCCGTTCTTCAAAACTCACCGGTTCTTTCCGTTTCGACGGTTTTTGCGGTGGAGGGGATTGCTGTGGGTTCTGCGAAGCGGATGGCCCCGGAACTTTCTGAAACTGGGGACCTCCGCCTTGCCCGGCAGAAGGAGGATATGCCAAAGACGGCTGGTTTCCCTGATACGGAGGATAACCCGATTGGGGAGAGTATGGCCGGTTCCCGCCGCCGTAAGCATTTTGTCCCGCGTCATAATGATTCGTATTCGGTTGGTTCGGATACGGTCCTCCCGGATACCCGGATCGCATGTTCGGTTGTTTTTTCGCGTTTTGTTCTGTCATTCACGGCCTGCAGATATGTTCAATTGATTGTTCGGCCAGCCGGCTCTGCTGACTGCAGAACCCTGGCCCCGTAATCCGAAAGGGATGTCATATTTCGAATTATCCCAATATGACCATCAACCTGAATCCCGGAAAAAAGTTTTTTGTGGCTGTTTTGTCTCTGCATTCCGTGCAGAGACAAAACAGCCACAAACCCTTCCGCTGATTCGAAACGGAATCCCCTGTTCGAATTCCTGAAATACAACGCCAATTATAACAAGGAAAACCAGTATAATTCAGACGTATGAGATCATCCGTCCGTCTCCTTTTCCGGTCCCTTCCGCCTGGTTTCGCAACCGCGCTGGCGCTTTATCAGTTAATTCCGGGCGAGGGTCTTTCGGCGAAAAAAGCCTTGGTATTAATCGGCGGGTTTCTGTTAGGAACCGCCGCAGGAATCTTTTTGGGAAAGCTCCTGAAAAAACATTTCAGCGGTTCAAAAAAATGGCTGCGGATCAGCGGGCTGCTTTCTCTCTTGCTGTCCGCCGTCTGCACCGGGATATTTCATTTAAGTCTTCCGCAAAAAGAAATTCTGCTGGATTCCCGAAAGATCACTGTTCAGGTCACTGAAGCCCATTTTGAGGATTCGGTGACCGGCATCCGATTCTTATCCATGAATAATGGATACCGCGGGATCGCGTTTGCGGATTTTGTCCATACAGGGAGTTGGGAAAGACAGTCGGATCAGCTCGTATTAACTGCGGACAGCCCGGACGCGGGAATTATCTTCGAAGGAAAAACCGGCCAAACCGCAGAACTCTTCTTCATGGCAGGCAAAAAAGCCGGCAAGATCGAAGTTAACTGGGGCGACGGCGCTGCCGAAACAATTGATTTATCCCGGGAGACGAATGAACCATTTTCTCTGATGCTGTCCCACACATACGGTCCCGCCGCCGCGGTAAAGGAACGCCTGAACTTTTTCTTTAACCTTTTTTCGGTTTTTATCCCGCTGAGTTGTTTGCTGTTTACCTATTTAGTGATTCTGCGAAGCCTGCTGAAACGGTGCAGCAGACAATTCGCGCTCGCTTTTCTGATTCTTTCGGTGTGTACGGTGTTCATCCGGGTGGTCAATGTGTACAACTTTCCGCTGGGATGGGATGAAGGCACCTACTCCAGAGCCGCGATGCGTTATTCAGAAAAAATGCTTTCCTTCCAGTGGCTGGAAATCCCTTCAGTCCTGTACAATCATGAACATCCCGCGTTCGTAAAACTGATGTTTGCCATACCGGCAGCACTCGACGGACGTGAAGCGTTCGCCCGCTTTGGCCGATCTGAATAACGCTGCGCTGGAGAAAGAAGACTATACGATTTTCACCGGGCGCATGGTGAGCGCAGTTTTCAGTGTCTGGCTGGTACAGGCCAGCACCTACCTGCTCCACCCGCTGGTCGGCTTTTTCCTGATGATTGACTCCCTGGCAGCTGAGTACGGCGCACAAGCAAGGCTTGAAGCGATTCCGATGCTCTTCTCGTTCCTCAGCATCTGGTTTTTCAGCAAATTTCTGAGAAACTGGCAGGACGGCCAAGCCCGTAAAGCGGGCGGATCTGTTATTCTCGCGGCGATCTTTTTGGGGCTGACTGCCGCGTCAAAGGTGATCTATTGCGTGGTCGCTTTTGCCATGTTTTTCTCAGCGATCGAAAGTCTGCTGCGGAACAAACAGCGCTGGAAACAGTGGGGAATGGCGATGATTGCGATGGCAGTCGTTTCACTGGCATCATTTTACGCGTTTAACCCCTCTCTTTGGTACCAGCCGGCGGAGCGGCTGAAAATGATGTTGTCCTTTCATGATCGTTATCAGGAAAACGCAGGGGATATTTACCCGGTTTGGCAGCCGGTCGCCTGGATC
>CALAEB010000573.1 GCA_937890875.1 uncultured Anaerolineaceae bacterium
CTATGATCAGCTGCGGAAGGGTCGCATAGCAAAAACCAGTCAGGCAAATCCGGAAGATTTCGTCGGCATTTATAAAAATGCGCTGAAAGAAGGGAAAGATATCCTGTATATCGGATTTTCCAGCGCGCTCAGCGGTACACTGGAAAGCGGAAGAAGGGCCATTGAAATCATCGGGCACGCTTATCCCGACCGCAGAATTATTACGGTTGACTCGCTTTCAGCTTCATTGGGGCTGGGATTTTTAGTGGATCAGGCCATCCGGCTGCGGGATTCCGGGAAAAGCCTGGAAGAAGTTTCAAATTGGCTTGAGTCCAATAAACTCAAATTAAACCATTGGTTCACTGTTGACGACCTGCATTTTCTGCAAAGAGGCGGGCGGGTCTCGGCCGGAGCCGCCTGGTTCGGCAGCGTCCTCAGCGTAAAACCGGTTATGAACATGGACGATTTAGGACGGTTGATACCCAGAGAAAAAGTGCTCGGCAGATACAAAGCAATCCAGCGCTTGTTCCTGAAGATGAAAGAATCCGCCGTCAACCCGGAGAGCCAGCAGATTTTTATCAGCCACGGGGATTGTACAGAAGACGCTGAAACGCTGGCCGGGCTGATTCGCGAGGGCCTTGGAGTGAAAACGTTTGTCATCAATCACGTTGGGCCGGTCATCGGGTCTCACACCGGACCGGGGGTCATCGCGCTCTACTTTATGGGCGGCCACCGCTAATCATTGGTATTCAATCGCTCAACAAAAAAGGATGCATTTCGTGCATCCTTTTTTGTTGAGCGATTGAATACAGAACATCCTGTTTCTAAAAAAGCACGAGATCCGCTTTTATCCGAAAGGATTTTCCAAATTGCAGATTCCAAATAACAGAACCAATCAGTGTTTCTGCAGTTTATTGGCTACCAGCTTCATCACCTCATCCAGCGCTTCCGGAATTTTAGCAATGTCCTTACCGCCGCCCTGCGCCATGGTCGGTTTTCCGCCGCCCTTGCCGCCAGCAATCTCTGAAATGTACTTAATAATCTCTCCGGCATGTACACCACGTTTTACCAGAGAATCGGAGACGGTAGAAATAAAAATCACTTTTCCGTCAACCACACTGCTGAAGACCGCGACCGCGTTGGGGTGATCCGCTTTAAATTTATCCGCCAGAGTGCGCAGCGTTTCGGCTGCCGCATTCGGAATATCGACAACCAGCAAATCGGCATCCTCAACTTTTTGGATCTGATCCGAAAAACCGGCAAAATCTTTCAGCGCCAATTCGTTCCGTAATTCAGCAATTTCTTTCTGCGTTTTATGAATCTGATCCTGCATCATTTCGACACGATCTGAAACAGATTCCGGCGGCACATTGAAAATTGCGGCCATTCCACGAATAACATTATTTTTCATTCGCAAATCGGCATTAGCAGCCCGGCCGGTGATGGCTTCGATCCGCCGGATGCCGGTGGCCACGCTGCCCTCACTGACAATCACAAACGAACCGATCTCGCTGGTATTGGATACATGGGTACCGCCGCAAAGTTCCGCGGAAACCAGATCGTCTTCATCAGCGATGCGAATAACACGAACCACATCCCCATATTTTTCATTGAACAACGCCGTCACGCCCTCATTCATTGCATCGTCCAGATTTTCAATCCGGGTCGAGACGGGGAGATTATTGAGGATTTCCGCATTGACGATATCCTCGATTTGCGAAATCTGTTCACTGGTCAGCGGCTGATTACTGTTAAAATCAAACCGCAGCCGGTCCGGAGCCACCAGGGAACCGGCCTGCCGCGCATGTTCCCCGACAATTTTGTGCAGCGCCGCATGCAGCAAATGCGTGGCGGTATGATTCCGCATGATATCCTGCCGCCGTTCATAATCGATGCTGAGAATAACCGGCTGATTAATTACGGCCTTCCCACTGCGCAGAATGCCATGATGCACAATCATGCCGGCACTCGGACGGCGGATCGCATCCACTTCGAAGAGGAAGCTGCCGTCAGCCGCGCTGATCGTGCCGCTGTCACCGACCTGGCCGCCCATCTCCAGATAAAAATTTGTCGCCCGGGTGATTAATTCCGCTTCGTCACCTTCCGACAATTCAGTCACATTTTCTTTATTTTTTAAAATCATGACTAATTCTGTCGAAAGCGGTTTTGCATCATAAGGATCATAAAACACGCCGGATGGCTCAATCAAACCGCGATCTCTCAGGAAAGCAGCAAAAGCCGCATATTGTTCAGCGTCCTCGCCGCCCATATTCCCCATCGCCTTGCCGCCTCCGGAAGCGATCCGGTGCGCTTCTGCAGCTTTCAGAAAACCCTCCCGGTCAACATCCAGTCCGTATTCCCGCACGATGTCATAGGTGATTTCCAACGGCAGACCATGCGTTGAGTACAGGTCAAAGCAAGTTTCCCCATCGATAACCTGTTGACCGTTTTCCTGCATCTCTTCAACAATTCCGTTCAGGTAACTGATTCCGGCATCCAGTGTTTTGTTAAACCGGTCTTCTTCCCAGGCAATCCCCTGAAGAATCGTGTCAGACATTTGGCTCAATTCCGGATAGGCCGCCTGATAACTCTCGATCGCCGCTGCAGCGACCGTCGCCATAAACGGTTCTTTGATCCCAAGCTGCTGCCCGAACCGGACCGCCCGGCGAATAATCATCCGGCAGACATAATTCCGCCCGATATTCCCGGGGACAACGCCATCCGCGATCAGAAACGCGGCAGCTCGCGCATGATCCGCAACGACCCGGTACGGGGTAAAATTCGCGTACATTTCGGCTTCGCTGGCGCCGGTCAACTGCCGGATCGCGAGGATCATCGGAGCAAACAGGTCTGTCTTATAATTCGAATCTTTCTTCTGAAGGACAGAAACAATCCGTTCAAAACCCATCCCGGTATCGACAAAATGCTGGGAAAGCGGGATCAGTTTATCCGCGCTCATCCGGTTATATTGGATAAAAACCAGATTCCATAATTCCATGAAACGGCTGCAGTCGCCGTTTACCTGGCAGACATGGCCGGGGACATTCTGTTTGTTACAGCGGTCAGGCCCCAAGTCAATATGAATTTCACTGCACGGACCGCACGGGCCGGTTTCCGCCATTTCCCAAAAGTTCTCCTTTCGCCCAAAATAGAGAATATGGTCGGGATTGATGCCGGGCTGCTGCGCCCAGGTATCATGAGCGTCTGTATCCGTCTCGATTTCACCTTTATCATCTTTAAAGCAGGTCGTCCACAATTTTTCCTTGTCCAGCCCCCACACACCGGTCAGCAATTCCCAGGCCCAGGAAATCGCCTCTTCTTTATAATAATCACCGAAGGACCAATTGCCGAGCATTTCAAAGAAAGTATGGTGGCTGTCATCCCGACCGACATCGTCCAGGTCGTTATGCTTTCCCGCCACCCGCATACACTTCTGGCTGTCGCAGGCCCGGGTATAAGGCCGCTTATCCGTTCCCAGAAAAATATCTTTGAACTGCACCATGCCGGCGTTGGTGAATAACAATGTCTGATCACCCGCCGGGACCAGAGAAGCGGAACGCACAGCCGTATGTCCTTTTTTTACAAAAAAATCAATAAATTGCTGTCGAACTTCATTTCCGCTGAATTCACTTTTCATTCTGGTCTCCTATTTCTATTCATTTTTGCCATATTATTATATACTGAAAACCAGAGAGCCGCTGCCAAAATCAGCAGCATTTCAAAATATGGGAAGAATTCTTTGTTGTTCTTTTGTTTTCGCGCGGAGCGCGAAAACAAAAGAACAACAAATTTTCGCTCCTTACTCAAAAGGCCTGTCCGAATTTCAAATTGCTGCCAAGATCAGCAATTTTAATCCGGGATTTGTCCCGGGCAAAAGCATTATCATTGCTGTTCAGGATCCGGATCATCTCAATCCGTTTCAAAGAATAGTCACTCAAACCGAACGCCGGAGAATAATTCATGCCCCGTCTTTTTATCGCAATTCCGATTCCGCACGAAATCAAACAACAGTTATCACAGGAAATTCTGTCCGACAAAACTTTTTCGGATCTGCCGATCCGCTGGGTGCCCGCGAAAAACCTGCATATTACGCTGAAATTTTTAGGTGATACGCCTGCCGGCAGCGTTCTGTCTCTGATAAAAGCTATTCAGAACACTGCGGCACAAACGGAGCCCTTTCCAATCCGGCTTGAGGGCGCCGGCATTTTCCCGAACAGTCAGGCGCCCAGAGTGGTCTGGATCGGCATTCAGCCGCCCGAACCACTGGTAAAACTCTGGCAGGATTTAGAAGAGAACACAGCAAAAAATGGATTTCAGCGGGAACCTAAACCGTTTAAAGCGCACCTCACACTGGGCAGAATCGCCGAAAATCATTCCCATTCAGAGAAAATAAAAATCGGTCCTTTGATTAACGCTGCTTCTGCACTGCGGTTTTCTGTTTTCTCCGTCGATCAGATCCAGTTGATCCAAAGCACACTTTCTCCGCATGGCGCTGAATACGACACGCTCTACACAGAAAAGATTGGCAAACAGGCGTGAGCATCAACCTATCCGACGAACGAACCATATTAATGGTATGCTCAATGGACAGAAAACAGGACAGAAGCATGTTATGGAAGAAAAACACAGAATGAAAACAGGAACGATGCAGACAGAACGAACCATTTTACGGCCTTGGAAAGAAACAGATGCGGAAGCATTATATGAATATGCTCGTGATCCTCGCGTGGGCCCCGTTGCCGGTTGGCCAATCCACACGAGTGTGGAAAACAGCCGGCAAATAATCCGGGATGTGCTTTCGGCAGATGAAACGTATGCAATCGTGCTGAAAGGCGGCGACCATCCTGTCGGAAGCATTGGCCTGACGCTCCATAAAAAGAATGAGCATGACATGGGCGAAAAGGGCGGTGAGATTGGGTATTGGATCGGTGTCCCATTTTGGGGAAAGGGTCTGGTGCCGGAAACTGTCCAAGAGCTCTTGCGGCATGGATTCGAGGATCTCGGATTAGAAACAATTTGGTGCGGTTATTATGACGGGAATGATAAATCCAGACGGGTACAGGAAAAGTGCGGCTTTATCTATCATCATACGGAGCCAAACAGACAATGTCCGCTGCTGAATGAAACCCGCACGGAACATTTTACCTGCGTCACAAAAGCACGGTGGCTGCAAATTGCAGGATAATACCAGCAAATCAAAATATGGATATTCGTTTTGAAAAAAGACAGCAGCTCGAACTCTGACCGACGCTTTTTATTTCCAATTCGAAATGCCGGTATCATCCCGGCAATTTGAATTTTAATCCCATCCCGTATGGGTCAATGCGGATTTTTCCCGTCAGATTCTGGTAGAATTTTATCCAGTTGCGCTGCGAGGCGACACAACCGCAATTTGAATTTCAGGAAAGGATCTCTGTAATACTGCTTCGCGCAGAATCAGGTCAGCCTCAAGTCGTTTTTTTTGATCTGAAAATGATTCTCAGATTTTGGATTGCTGGCAGCGCGTCATCAATATCCAGGGGATAAAATGGAAAGAAAAACCAGAGCCGGTCTGTTTTTTATCATGTTTTCACTGTTTTTTTTCGCAGGGGTTCTGCTTTTTATCTCCCACAGGCAATATCGTACGCAAGAACAAATTATCCCGCAGGGTTCGACGCTCGGACCATTTTCAATCGGCGGGCGGACCGTTGATCGGGTTTTTGACGAAGCAATGGCTTTTTACCGGCTGCCGATCGAGCTGGAATATCGCGGCCAATCCATCCAGGTATCCCCGGAACGTTTTGATCTCGAATTGGATACCGATGCCATCCGGGCTCAATTGCTTGAAAAAATGGCGGCGATCTACTCCGAAAAGAATTTCATCGCATCCCTGTTCGGAAAATTCCAGCCGGATCCCTTCCATCTGGATATTCCCGTCAGTTTCGACCGGCAAAAAATCTACGAATATTATGAAAATGAAATCATCCCCCGCTATGACCAGCCCGCCATTCCCAAACAGCCGGATCTGAGCGGGATCGGATTTATCGCGGGAAAAAGCGGTTTCGCCCTGGATATCGAATCCGCGGTTGCGCTGACAGAAGCGAAACTGAACGCTCCTCTGGATGACCGCTCGATTGAGCTGCCGGTCAGCGAAATTCCGGAACCGGCTGGGACGATCGCCAACTTAGAGGTCCGTCTGAAAAGCCTGATCGATCAATATCAGGACCAGGGGCAAATCACCGAAATTGTACTGATCGAGGCCGGGAATGGCGATTCCTTCAATATCGCGCGCCGGAACCAGGAAGATCTCCTGCCGGAGATTTCTTTCACTGCCGCCAGCACAATTAAACTGCCGATCATGATCTCCTCTTTCCGGAAAATCGAGGGTGAACCGACCGCGGCGACACGGCGGCAGCTGCAGCTGATGATCACCGAATCCAAAAACGAGGCAACCGACTGGATGATGGAAAATATCATCGGCGGGAACCTTGCGCCGCTGACTGTGACGGAAGATCTGCATACGCTGGGATTCCAGAACACATTTCTGGCCGGATATTTCTATTTAGGCGCGCCGCTGTTGGACCTGTTCGAAACACCAGCAAATACACGAACGGATATTAACCTGAAGCCGGATATTTATAATCAGACGACGGCAAAAGACATGGCCGAACTCCTTTATTCCGTCTATCAATGCGGTCAGACAGGCACCGGCCTATTATTGGATACGTTCGGCGGGGAAGTCTCCCAGACTGAATGCGCTGAAATGATTGAACTGCTCAAAAATAACCGCCTGCCATATCTGATCAGCGCCGGCGTGCCGGACAGTATCCCGGTGGCGCACAAACATGGCTGGATTGAAGAAAGCGATGGCCTGCTGCATACAATGAGCAATGTGGGAATTGTTTTCTCGCCTCAGGGTGATTATGTCCTGAGTATTTTTACCTATCATCCCGAAAATCTGATTTTCGACGATGGGAACAGGCTTTTTTCCCAAATTTCTTCTGCGGTTTACAGTTATTTCAATCCGTATGAACCGGAGGCAGAATAACGGGCAGAACGGATCACGCATCCGCTCTTTTTCCCGGCCGCAAATGTAAATACGCTGGTTTTCTTTTTATTTATTCCAAGAATCAGATCTTGCTTCAATTCTGCCCGGGATCGAATGCCTTTCCGACAGCGCGCGGCGGATGATTATGCTTTGAGAAGAAAATCAGCAGCAGCAGTGTCAGGATATATGGAATCGTCAGAAACAGATCCGACACTTTGCTGGAAAGCCCCAGTGCCAGCGTCAGCTGATAACCGCCGGACTTTGCCAGACCAAAGAATAAACAGACTGCCAGTGTCGGCATGATTTTCCAGTTGCCAAAGATCAGGGCCGCAATCGACAAATATCCATATCCCATATAAATGCTCGGGGAAAAATTTGCTGAAGTCGAATAAGCAAAAAAGATCCCCGCCAATCCGGAAAGCAGCCCGCAGATCATCACGGCAGTGAAACGGATCCGATTGACGTTCCCGCCGGCTGCGTCAACGCTGTACGGATTCTCACCGCACGCACGCAGCCGCAATCCGTAAGGTGTTTTGTACAGCACATACCAGGCAGCCAACGCAAAGACCATGACAAACGGAGCAAAAATGTACATTTTCTTGAAAAACGCTCCCAGGATCGGGATCTCAGAAACCATCGGAATGGTAAAGCGCGGCGCAGCGCCGAGTTGAATTTTATTCGAAGCCTCTCCGGTCAACGATTCGTTCAACAGGCTGGTGAGAAAAGTCGTCAATGCGACCGCCAGAATGTTTACAACCACGCCGCTGATCACCTGGTTGGCAAGAAATTTAATACTCAATCCGGCGTGCAGCATGGCGTAAATCATCCCGCCAATCATCGAAACCGCAATTGCAATATAGATCAGCGCAGGATTGTTTGCTCCGATTGCAGGTGACAGCATCAAAACCGCGGCCGCACCGCAAAACGCGCCAAAGCCCTGCAGTCCTTCCAACGCCAGCATCGTGATGCCGCTTTTCTCGCTATAGATTCCGCCGATCGCCATAATAAAAATCGGCAGTGCAAACGCCATTCCATCGATAATGATAGCTTCAATATTCATTGCCGCTGTCCCCCTCCCATAAGAATAGCTGGAGGAATTTCATCCGCATCCGGACCAGAAAGTATTTCCTTTTTGTCACGTATGTGGCGTGCTTTGTACTTAATATAAATGCCGGTGGCGCTGAACAGCAGCAGAATTCCGGTAATTACCGAAGCGATCTCCTTGGCGACGCCTGTGGAAGAGCTCATATAAACGGCGCCTTTTTGAAAAATCGTGATCAGAAATGTGGCGAAAATACAGCCGACCGGACTCAGGTTGCCAAGCAATGAGACAGCGATCGAATCGTATCCCATGGACGCCAGTTCTTTCGGAACGATGGTATTGTTATAGCCGAGATAATAAGTAACGCCGGCCAGCCCCGCCAGCATACCGGAAATTGTCATGGCGCGTACCAGCCCGCGTCCGACCCGTACGCCGGCATAATGCGCGCAATTCCGATTAAACCCGATCATCTTGATTTCAAAGCCGCTGACGGTCCGATTGATAAAGAATAAAATGAAAAATACCGCGAGTAAAGCAATCGGCAGTCCGAGCGGAAAACTGACTTTCTGCCCCAACAGCGTGATATCAGAAATTTGCAGCCGTGCGTTGGAGCGGACAGTCCGTGAAGTCCGGGTGATGATATCCGCAAAGTAACCGTTGATAAAAAAGCCGGTGACGTAGCTGATGATGTAATTGAACATGATGGTGGAGACAACCTCGTGGATATTAAAACGGTACTTGAGGTATCCTACCAGCGCGCCGAGCAGCCCGCCGGCGGCGATTCCGATGATCAGGCACAGCGGCTTGGCGATGATTCCCGGAAGATCGCTGTAACCGACCAGAACGGTGGCCAAAAAGCCGGATGCCAGCATCTGTCCGGATATACCAATATTGAACATACCACCTTTCATGGCGACCACAACCCCCAGCGACGCCAGCAGCATCGGCGAAAAAACGCTCAGAAATGAGAACAGGTCGGTCAGCATGCCGCGGCTTCCGGTATAGTTTTCTTTCGGCCATAAGCCCGACCCCTGCAAAAAACTGCGCATCGCGACAATCGGGCTGCGCCCGATCAACAGCAGGACAACGGAGGCAACGATGATTGTCAGCAGAATCGTGACGAGCGGGATCGTGAACCTGTTCCAGCGGTCATCCGCCAGCAGCTCAATCGGGCGAAATGTTTTCGATTCAGACTTCTTCATGCTTGTTTCACCCCCATCATCATCCGCCCGACTTCGGCCGTGGTCAGCTTTGACGCTTCTTCCACTTTCAGCAATTCGCCGTTGTAAATAACGCCGATTGTATCCGCCAGATCCATAATTTCGCTGAGTTCGAGCGATGGCGCCAATATCCAGCCCTCGGGTCGGCTGCACAAAAATCATCAGAGAAGAATTCAGGTCAATTTCGCGGGCAACCAGCGCTTTCTGCTGATTACCGCCTGAGAGCGAACCCATCGGAGTATCGATACCGGAACCGGTGCGGACATCATAGGATGAAGCCAGCCTTTCAGCATGGTCCGCGATCGTGACCGACTGCAGCACGCCTTTTTTTGAGAATGGTTCACGATAATAGGATTTAATCGCCAGGTTATCCGCCAGCGACATATCCGCAACCATGCCAACCTCCTGGCGATCCTCCGGAATATACGAAATCCCCGCTTCCGTGCGGGTCCGCACGTCCGCATGCGTGATATCCTGTCCGTTCAGACGGATTGTGCCAGCAGAAGGATGGATCAGTCCGCTGATCGCGTCAGCGATTTCCACCTGGCCATTGCCGGAGACACCCGCAATCGCGAAAATTTCTCCGCGGCGTATCTGGAATGAAACGTTGCGAACGACTTCCACTTTATCTTCGGTGCGGACGGAGAGATTGGAAACTTCCAAAACAGCCGCACCCGGAGAAGCCGGAGCTTTATCCAGATCCAGTGAGAGTTCTTTCCCGACCATCAGGTTGGCCATTTCATGGGTATCGGTCGGCGCCACATCCAATATTTTGATCAGCCTGCCATGCCGCAAGATTGCGCAGCGGTCGGCAATTTTTTTAATTTCCTCCAGTTTATGGTAATTAAAATAATTGTCTTGCCGTTTCGCCGCAATTCCTGCATGATTTCGAGCAGATATTCAATCTCCTGCGGCGTGAGAATCGCGGTCGGTTCATCAAAAATCAGAATGTCCGCCTCGCGATACAGCATTTTCAAAATCTCGACGCGCTGCTGCACAGAAACATTGATGTTTTCGATTTTCTGTTCCGGGTTTACTTCCAGATGATACTTTCGGGAAAGCTCACGGATTTCGTCATTCGCCCGTTTGAGATCAATATATGGAATAATGCCGAGCCAGCGTTTCATCGGCTCGCGACACAGGATGATGTTTTCCGCAATCGTATAATTCTGAATCAGCTTAAAATGCTGATGCACCATACCGATCCCGAGATCCGCGGCGGTCCGGGAGGATTCCAGCGTGACTTTTTTCCCGCGGATAAAGATTTCCCCTTGGTCGGGCTGAATCATACCGAACAGCATGTTCATCAATGTGGATTTTCCGGCCCCGTTTTCACCAAGCAGAGCGAAGATTTCACTTTTCCGGATGCCGATAGAGATATCATCATTCGCGACAACACCCGGGAAACGCTTGGTAATGTGCTTCATCTCCACGATAGTTTCATCATTCATATTTTTCGGATTCCGTTGATTAGGTTTTCTTATTCATTTTGACTGCCGCAGCTTCCGGTTCATACAGAAGATGCAGCAGTCATAGACTTATTTCAGGGTACAGATCCGGATTCCTGACCGTTGAAAAATAATGCATATGCTTTTCTGAGACATGCCCGCAGCAAAAAATTATATCGACTGGTGAGCTGTCTCCAAAGCAATTTCCATCATCTCATGGAAGGATTCCTGCCGTTCGAGGGCTGTCAGCCCTTCGCCGGTGAAAACATGATCGGATATCGTCAGGATGCTCAGCGCTTTCTTATGGAAATATGCCGCCGTCATATATAGCCCGGCCGTCTCCATCTCGACCGCGAGCATTCCCATATCCCGATAACGTTCGTTCGCATCTCTCCGCGCATTGATAAAAGTATCCGAGGTGAAAACCGGACCGACACGCACATGCGCACCAATCGCCTCGCCATTTTTCACCGCCTTGCTCAGCATGCCATAATCTGCCGTAGGCGCAAGCGTCCCCGGAAAATCATATTGGGAGGCATAAGCGGAATTGGTGGAAGCGGACATCGCAATCACGATATCGCGCAAATGAACATCCTCCGCCAGTCCGCCGGCAGAGCCGATGCGGATGATACATTCAACCCCATAGTACTCAAACAAATCGGAGGCATACAGGCACATAGACGGGATGCCCATCCCGCTGCCCATCACGGAAAGTTCTTTGCCTTTATAAATCCCGGTGTATCCATACATATTGCGGATCTGATTGAACAGGTGAGGGGTTTCAAAAAAGTTTTCCGCCACAAATTTCGCGCGCAGCGGATCTCCGGGCATCAGCACGGCCCGGGCAATTTCGCCCGGGCGTGCTTCATTACATGCAGAAGGAACAATCATTTTCAAATTTTTCCGTTATTTCAGACCTGGAAAATCTTCCGGTGTATAACCGTTGAAATTGGCGGCCGGGACAATCGTACCATCTTTGACGAGTGGGTAAACTTCAGCCAGTTTCGCCAGCGTATCTTCCGAAAGCTGCTGCCGCCCCTCTGCGCTGACATAGCCGGTGGAATCTGTCGACGCGCCCAACAGGTCATTTTTACCGGCAAATGTTCCGTCCGCAACCGCCTGCAGCTGTCTTGTTACATTCGTGTGCATCACCTTCAGCGCGGAAGTCAGAATCATATTGCTGCCGTCTCCTTTGACGCCGTCGTCATATTGATCCACATCACAGCCGATTGCGTAGACATCACTGGCTTCTTTGATTGCGGTGAAAACGCCGTTGCCGGAAGCGCCGGCCGCCACGAGCATGATATCGACGCCTTCATCGATCAGCGCTTTACCGATCACTTTCCCGGTAACCTCATCCGCGAAACCGCCGACATAGTTGCCGCCGACATTCGCGCCGGTCACATCGGTGCCAGCATAAGAAGGAAGTTCGACAATTTCCGCTTTGGTACCATATTTGGCATTCGCATAATTCACGCCCGATTCAAAGCCCCACTGATAATTGACATTCGAAGGATAAGCCAGTCCGTTCACAACCGCGACTTTGCCGGTCTTGGTCTCCAGCGCCGCGGCTGCACCGGCAAAGAAACCGCCTTCCTGTTCCTCAAACACCATCGAGTACACACTCGCCAATTCAACTTCTTCGCCATCAGCGTTGGTGGGAGCCGTATCCACCAGGATCAGCTTGGTATCCGGGTTTTCTTCCGCAATCGCACCGACAGACGCGAACTGATAGCCGGGCAGCACAATGACGTCATAATCCGCAATAATATCGGAAACCGCCTGAACCATCTTGCTGATGTCCGTTTCTTTCACATGGGTAACGGTAGATTCCGGGCTGGTCTCGATAAATTCCAAAATCCCATTGTAGCAGTCTTCACCGAACGAACCATCATCCACACCCGACGAAGTAACAATGCCGATTTTCAGCGCTTTCGCTCCAGCCGCAGCAGCAGGTTCTTCAGTGACCGGTGTTTCAGAAGCCGGTTCTTCGACAGCGAGTTCCTCCGTGACCGGTTCCTCAACAACCGGTTCTTCAACAACAGTTGCGGTCGGCGGAACAGGCGTTGCAGTCGGGCTGCCGCAGCCTGTGAATGCAAACAATACCGTCAGAACCACCAATACACTTAAAATACTCGCAATATTTCTTTTCATTTCCATCCATCCTTTCTTTATAAATTAATGAAAATTCTTTGTCGTAACAATGAATTTCTTCACGAAAACAACGTCGCAATACTTTCCTGGTATGGCGCGTGGCAGATTCCCTTTTCAGTAACAATCGCGGTAATCAAAGAATGATCGGTTACATCGAATGCCGGATTATAGCATTTTACGCCGGCCGGGGCCATCGGTTCCTGATAAAACTTGGTTTTAATCTCATCCGGATCGCGCAATTCAATTTGAATATTTTCACCGGTCTTACAGCTGCGGTCAATCGTGGAGGTCGGCCCCAGCACATAGAACGGGATGCCATAATAATGTGCAAGAATCGCCACGCCGCTGGTGCCGATTTTATTCGCCGTATCCCCGTTAGCCGCGACACGGTCACATCCGACAAAACAGGCCTGAACCCAGCCATTTTTCATTACCAGGCTCGCCATATTATCACAGATCAGCGTTACATCGATTCCGGCATGATACAGCTCATAACTTGTCAGGCGCGCACCCTGCAGCAGCGGACGGGTCTCATCGGCAAAAACGCGGAATTGCATCCCCTGCTCTTTCCCCAAAAAGAGCGGACCCAGCGCGGTACCGTAACGGGAAGTTGCCAGCGGGCCTGCATTGCAATGGGTCAGAATTCCATCTCCTTCATGAATCAGCGACAGCCCATATTCGGAAATTGCCCGGCACATGGCAATATCTTCTTCGTGAATCTTCACAGCTTCCTGCTGCACACGGTCCAGCAGCGCTTCACGCGGCAGGGGTTGATTTTCCGCCGCCGCCTGATAAACCCGGTTCAGCGCCCAACTCAGGTTGACAGCCGTCGGGCGTGAACTGTTCAGCGTATCCCGCTGCTTTGCCAATTCCGACAGAAAACCGGCGGTGTCCGGAGCGGGAATCTGTTTCGCCAGGCAGGAAAGGCAATACCCGGCGCAGATCCCAATGGCTGGGGCGCCGCGCACTTTCAGCTGTTGAATTGCTTCAAACATCTCTTCGACACTTGATAATGTCAGGTAAATCGTCCGGTTCGGCAGCTGTGTCTGATCAATGATCACAACACTGCGGCCATCGTCACTCAATCGCAAATTATCCACGTGAGTGACTTTTTTGACCGATAACTCCATAAAAAACTCCTTGAAATCTCTGCAGATTATGAAATGATATATCCGCCGTCCGCCACGATCAGCTGTCCGTTGACATAGCGGGATGCGTCCGAAGCCAGGAAGATGATCGGCCCCATCAGGTCTTCCGGCTGTCCCCAGCGATGCAGCGGAATACGGGCATTAATCTCAGCCACGGCATCCGTCTGCTGACGGAGTTTTGCCGTATTATCAGTTACCATAAAGCCGGGTGCGATACCATTCACGGTTACCCCGCGGCCGCCCCATTCCGCAGCCTGGGCTTTTACCAGTCCGCTGACAGCATGCTTGCTGGCAACATATGCCGAATCATTCGTCCCGCTGATCAGCGATTGAATGGAACAAACATGGATCACCCGCCCATAGCCTTTTGCCAGCATACTGCGGCCGATTTCACGCGTCAGCACAAACAATGCACGCACATTCACGTCAAAAACACGATCAAGATCATCCAGCGGGTAGTCTTCAGCCGGATAAAGCCCGATAATACCGGCGTTGTTAACCAGAACATCCACTTTGCCATAAATGGCCAGCGCCTGCTGCGCCAATTCGGGGATCCGTTCCACATCCGCAAGGTCGGCCTGCAGATAATGGAATGCGCTGCCATAACGCTCAACACGGCGGCGGGTTTCCACCGGTTCCTGTATACTGATGCCGATGATATCGGCGCCGGCGCCGGCCAGTCCGACAGCCATCGCCTGTCCCAGCCCACGGCTGATCCCGGTGATCAATACGACACGTCCGCTCAGATCAAATAAACTTTGGATTTCATTCATATCAGCTCCCAGGCTTCCGAGATGAATGCCGGAGCAATCCATAAACCGCTGGCACAAAGTCACCCAATGTACCTTCCGCTGCCTGCCAGACGTATGGCGGAATCGTCAAAAAGTCAAACCTTCTAAGTAAGGGGCGCAGAACAGTTTCTGTCGTGATCCGGTTAACGGCACATTGTCCGGCGAAAAACTTCCGCCCGCCGGGCCATTATGCCGGAATCGGTACGCTTCGGCACCCGGTATCAACTGCAGTCATCGGATAAGGTCTTTCATGGTTGGGTTGATTGGACTTACTCCTATAATTGTTCTCATCAAACCTAAGTATTGATTATATCAGCAGAAAAAATATGTATGCATAATCGACAATTCAAACATGAAGCAGTAATTCGAAGTGATTCTGCTGTTTCTGCAAAAAGCGCGGAAACAGCAGAATCACAGAGACTTCTTTTATCCCATTGTAAGACTCTGTTATGAAAATCGGTCCTGAAACAAATATTAAACATCGGTTATACTCACCACCAAGTGATAAGAGCGCGTCCGGAAAAATTCATCCGCCACACAGTTCCGTCGAAGCTCACTTTTCTGATGAATCTTTTTGATGTCCAGGATCGTTTTATAAAATATGAAAAGAATTTTGTTCATCCTATTGTTATCGGCCTTCTTCTCCATGACCGCCTGCACAACCACGGAAAAGCCATCGGATGCGCTTGTATCCGAAGCTGTCCAGGGGACATTAACCGCGATGACAGCTTCCGCCGAAACAATTTCCGCCAATCCGGAAAAAACCACCCCGGTCGAACCGCAAAACACCCCGACAAGACGGGTCATCATTTCCAGTCCGCCGGCAAGCAGCCCCACCCCCAAAACCAGCCCAACCGCAAAGGCTGCTGAAGTGCTCGCGGACGACCTGTTCAGTCAAAATGCGGGAGCGTTCGGAATTCCCAATTCATTTGAAGATGAGACGATTCGGATGAACCTGGCGGACGGAATCCTGACCATTGAACCAAAAATGATGAACGGATGGCGGAACTGGCGTCTCAGGCCGCCTGAATTCAGTGACGGCACCGTTGAAGCCGAATTCCGCTTTAACACCTGCAAAGGCAGCGACCAGTTCGGTCTTGTTATCCGGGCGGCAAATTACGCTGATGGAAACGGATATTATTGTTCGATCTCCTGCAATGAGGAAGTACAAATCCGGCGGGACCTGGACATCATCGCTTCCGCCAGGCTTCCGGAAAACTTACTGAAAAACGACAGCATGAACAGATTGACGGTGTCCGCCAGTGAGGACCTGATTGAGGTATTTGTAAATGAGACGAAAATTACGGAAGTCCGTGATGCCGCTTATCAGCAGGGATTCAGCGGTTTCTTCACGGCTCCGACGTACCAGGACACCTTGTCCGTTGCGCTGGACCGCTATAAAATAATCGGAGGCCGTTACCAGCCTCCGCAGAAAATCAA